>NZ_JBEOZN010000047.1:0-66251 GCF_040298085.1 Streptosporangium sp. NPDC001681
TCGACGTATTCGGGCGGCATGCGCCGCCGCCTGGACATCGCGATGAGCCTCATCGGCAATCCGCCGGTCATCTTCCTCGACGAGCCGACGACCGGGCTCGACCCCCAGGCGCGCATCGAGGTATGGCAGGCGGTCAAGGAACTCGCCGCCCAAGGCACGACGGTGCTGCTCACCACGCAGTATCTGGACGAGGCCGAACACCTCGCCGACCGGATCGCGATCCTCCACCAGGGCCGGATCATCGTGAACGGCACCCTGGCCGAGCTCAAGCAGCTACTCCCGCCCGCCAAGGTCGAATACGTCGAGAAGCAACCGACCCTCGAGGACGTCTTCCTCACCCTCGTCGGTGCCGACGGCAAGACGGCGACGCCGGCAAACACCGCATCTCGGTACGCAAGTAAGGAACAACGATGAGCAAGCATTTCTTCGGCGACACCGCCGTCCTGCTGGGACGCTCCCTGCGCCACATCACACGCAGCGTGGACACCATCGTCACGACCGCGAT
Source organism: Streptosporangium sp. NPDC001681 (assembly GCF_040298085.1). NCBI lineage: Bacteria > Bacillati > Actinomycetota > Actinomycetes > Streptosporangiales > Streptosporangiaceae > Streptosporangium > Streptosporangium sp. NPDC001681. Next base: position 506 of record NZ_JBEOZN010000047.1, read on the forward strand.
AATGCCGATCGCCATGCTGCTGATGTTCGTCTACGTGTTCGGCGGCGCGATCAACACAGGGTCGGTCTCGTATGTGAACTACCTGCTGCCCGGCATTCTGCTCATCACGGTCGCCTCGGGCATCGCCTACACCGCCTTCCGGCTGTTTATGGACATGAAGGGCGGCATCTTCGAGCGCTTCCAGTCCATGCCGATCGCACGCTCGTCCGTGCTGTGGGCGCACGTGCTGACCTCGCTGGTCGCCAATCTGATCTCGCTCGTGGTCGTCGTGCTCGTCGCCCTGCTCATGGGTTTCCGCTCGGGGGCGGGAGTGCCGGCGTGGCTCTCGGTCGCCGGCATCCTGATCCTGTTCACCCTGGCGTTGACCTGGCTCGCCGTCATCGCCGGCCTGTCCGCGAAGTCCGTGGACGGCGCGAGCGCGTTCTCCTACCCGCTCATCTTCCTGCCCTTCCTCAGCTCGGCATTCGTGCCCACCGACACCATGCCCGGCCCGCTGCGCGTCTTCGCCGAGCACCAGCCGGTGACCTCCATCGTCAACGCCATCCGCGACCTGTTCACCCAGCAGCCGGTCGGCACCGACATCTGGATCGCCCTGGCCTGGTGTGCCGGCATCCTCATCGTCGCCTACGTCTTCGCCATGAACACCTACCGCCGCAAGATCTCCTAGACCGTATCGGTCGGGCTCGTCTTGATCCCGACGAGCGTGGCGGACAGGCGGATCGCGGCGCGGTTGCCCTGAACAAGAACAGCACTTCCTCGGCTTGTCTCCGCTGCCGGGCGGAGGCTTCCAGGAGATTTACGCGAGATGAGCACCGGGCTGTGAGCGGACCACCCGGAACACGTGCGGCAGCCGCTGACCCTTGCCGGTGCGAGTGACGAACGGCCTCCACCGTGGGCGGGCCGATCCCCCCACCAGGTACTGATGTCGCCCCGATGTCGTGGACTGGAGCGACCCGCACCGCCGCCGCCGCGGATCGGCATACCCGCCAGAGCATGTGGCTCGCTGCCATTCCTTGCAACGCACCCTTCGAGCTCCACACAACACGTCCTATCGCGAGACAAGGAAGATCATGACTGAATCCCTCCACACCGTCACGACGATGCCGACGGCGCGTCACTCCGGCTGTCCCTTCGACCCGCCCAAGGAGCTGATCGAGGCCCGTGAGCACGGCCCGATCAGCCGCTTCCCCTTCCCCGACGGGCACCAGGGCTGGCTGGTCACCGGCTACGACCTGGTCCGGGCGGTCCTGGCCGACCCTCGGTTCAGCTCGCGCAAGGAGCTCATGCGCCACCACCCGCTGATCGACTACGGCGACATCGAGGTCCCCCCGGCGCCGCCCGGCGAGTTCCTCCTCATGGACGAGCCACGGCACGGCCGCTACCGCAGACCACTGGTCGGTAAGTTCACCGTCCGGCGGATGCGGCTGCTCACCGAACGCGTCGAGCAGATCACCGCCGACCACCTGGACGCCATGGAGAAGGCCGGACCGCAGGTGGACCTGGTGACCGCGTTCGCCAAGCCCATCCCCGCCATCGTGATCTGCGAGCTGCTGGGCGTGCCGTACGAGGACCGGGGCTTCTTCCAGGAGAACATCGACAAGTTCCTCGGCGGAGAGGTCGGCGACGAGGAACTGATCGCGGCCTACACCGCGACCCAGAACTACCTCGCCGAGTTGGTGGCCGCCAAGCGCGCCAACCCCACCGACGACGTGCTCAGCGACCTGCTCGACAGCGACCTGACCGACGAGGAACTGCAGGGGATCGCCCTGATCCTGCTGTCGGCCGGGTTCGACACCACCGCGAACATGCTGGCGCTGGGCACCTTCGCGCTGCTGCAGAACCCGGACCAGCTCGCCGCGCTGCGCGCCGAGCCCACGCTCACCGACCAGGCCGTCGAAGAACTGCTGCGGTATCTGAGCGTCGCCAAGCAGTTTTACCGGGTCGCGCTGGAGGACATCGAGCTGGGCGGCCACACCATCACGGCCGGTACGACGGTCATCCTGTCGCTCAACACCGCCGACCGCGACCCCGAGCGCTTCCCCAACCCCCACGTGCTCGACCTGCGCAGGCAGGACGGCGGCCACCTGGCCTTCAGCCACGGCATCCACCAGTGCCTGGGCCAGCAGCTCGCCCGCGTCGAGATGCGCGTCGCCTTCCCCGCACTCCTCAACCGCTTCCCCACGCTGCGCCTGGCCGTACCCGCCGAAGAGGTCGCCCTGCGCCCGGAGACCGCCGACATCTACGGGGTCAAGAGCCTCCCGGTCACCTGGGACGCGTAACCACGAACCAATGACAGGCGAGAGCGCGTACGGGCCGCCCGCCACCGCTGTGGCTGCTCGCCTGCGGCGATCGCGTCCGCGGCCCGTTTGCGCCCGTATTCCGGTGGCCCCCTGACGAGGGCGGCTCGCGTTCCACGACAAGACCACCAAGTGCGAGCCGGAGCGACACGACGGCATGGAACCGATGACCGGCCGTGTCCGCCTTCGACGAAAACTGCTCGTGCTCCTCGCACACCACTCTTGCCGCACCGATCCAGCAACACGGACCGTCCCGGTCGATTCGACGTACGTCTGCTCCAGAAGTCTCAGACTCCCTACATTTCAGATCTCTAGCAAGGAATACAGCATGGAAGAAACGACAAGCGGGACACCCGAACAGGGACACGTCGGGCGCCGGACCGTGTTGAAGGGCGTGCTGGGTGCCGGCGCGCTCGCCAGCACGCACGCCGCCCTCGCCGGCCGCGCCAACGCCTCCGTGAGCGGTGACGATGTCGAGCACGGTGTCGAGCACGGCTGGGGAAAAGTCGCCGACGCGTTCCGCAAGAACTTCAAAGACAACCCCGGCGAGGTCGGCGCGGCGTGCAGCGTCTACGTGGGCGGCCGCCCCGTCGTCAACCTGTGGGGCGGCCTCGCCGATCGCGAGGCGAACCGACCGTGGCGCAAGAACACCATCGTCCAGGTCGCATCCACCACGAAAGGCGCCACCGCGATCTGTGCCCACATGCCGGCACAGCGCGGTGAGCTGGATCTGGACGCCCCGGTGGCCCAGTACTGGCCGGAGTTCGGCGCTGCCGGCAAGGGCCAGATCCCGGTGCGCTGGTTACTGTCACACCAGGCCGGTCTGCCGATCGTCGACGGACCGCTGACATTCGAGCAGGCCTGCGCATGGCACCCGGTCATCCGTGCACTCGAGGCGCAGAAGCCGCTGTGGCGGCCGGGCACCGAGCACGTCTACCACAGCGTCACGTTCGGGTTCCTGGTCGGGGAGGTCGTGCGCCGGATCTCCGGCAAGTCATTGGGCAGGTTCTTCGCCGAGGAGGTGGCCGCCCCGCTCGGACTGAGCGCCTGGATCGGGCTGCCTGAGAAACAGGAGAGACGGGTGGCCCGGATCCACTACGCCGCACCGTTCAGCGTGGAGGAGCTCACGGCCGGGCTGATCGCGATCACCGGACTCGACGCGGACACCGTCACCGCATGGGTGAACGCCGTGTGGGGCCCGGGCTCGGTCCAAGCCCGCGCCGGTGAGCTCGGCGGCGCCCTGGACAACACGACCGGCTATCACACCACGCGTGCCTGGCGCGCGGCCGAGTTCCCGGCCGCGAACATGCTCGCGGACGCGCGATCGGTGGCGCGGATGTACGCCGCCACGGTCAGCGACGTCGACGGGGTGCGGCTGCTCGATCCGTCAACAGTCGAGAAGATGACAGCCGTCCAGACCGACAAGACGCCGATGCACGGGCTGCCGCCGGGGCTGAACATCCCGGCTGACCGCTCCTTCTACATGTCGCTGGGGTTCTGGCGAGCCTGCCCGCCGCTGCCGATGGTCGGGCCGGGGTCGTTCGGCCACCCGGGCTCGGGCGGATCGATCGGCTTCGCCGACCCCGATGCCGGTGTCGGCTTCGGCTACGTCACCAACCTCTGGAACTTCCGGCCCGACGACCCGCGGGCGTCGAACCTGGCCAAGGCCGTCCGGTCCTGCCTCGGTTGACGACAGCCCTCGCGTGACGGAACTCCAGGAGACGCCGCAGGAGCTGGCAGACCGGCACGGCATCCCCGGCGTCGGCGTCGTTGACCGCCTGCGGCGGGGGGAGATAGGAGGCGCTGGCCGAACTGGTCGATCCGGGTGGGCCCGGTGGGTGAGCTGCGCGGCACCGGGCAACTGCTGTGGGCGCTGCCCGGCTCCTGGGTCGAGATCGAGCAGGGCCGAACGGCCGTGCTGGTAAGCGTCAGCACAGCACGTCGAGGAGCTCATCAAGCAGCTTGGCGAGGCCATCGTCGACGTCGACGAGCCCGACACCAAGGTGCAGGTGTTCTGCGAGTGACACCGCCACGGGCCAACGAAAAGGAGACCCCGATGACGACACAGGCGATCCATGCGCAGGGTCTTGAGAAGTCCAACTTACCCGCCCTGCGCGCGTCCGACGCGGACCGCGACCGGGTCATCGAACTGCTGCGCGCCGCCGTCGCCGACGGCCGGCTCGACCCGGTCGAGTTCGACGAGCGGCTGGACGCGGCGCTGGCCGCCCGCACCATCGACGCGCTGGCCCCGCTCATCACCGATCTGGTCGCGGTTCCAGGCAGCGACGGCGCACTCACGCTGCCGTTCGCTGGGACGCCGGCCGAGCCGGCCGCCGAACTGCTCACCATCAAGGAGCGGCACGGCTCGGTGCGCCGTGACGGCCGGTGGACGCTGCCGCATCGGCTCGCGCTGCGCACCGCGTGGTGTGACGTGACGCTGGACCTGACCAGCGCGGTGCGCAGCGCGCCCGAGCTGGTCATCGAGCTGCGGGTGAGCGGCGGCAACGTGGAGTTGGTCCTCGCGCCGGGCATGGTGGTGGACGCCAACGAGCTGTCGGTACGGCACAGCTGGCTGGCGATCAGCAGGGACGCGGGCCACAACGCGCCGGAGACGCTGCAGGTCCGCTTGGTAGGCCGCATGCGGCACGGTCGGCTCGACACCCGGTGGCAGGCGCCGCGCCGGTGACGCGGCAGGGCCCGGATACCGCGGTATCCGGGCCCTGACATCTCGCGCGTGGTGCGGGCGCGCCGCCGTGCTACGGCCTGTCGTCAACGACGGCACCGCCGCCGACGAACCGTTCTTCCTGCTCATTCCCTAAACCCCGGGTGATCGCGCCGGCGGCAGTGGCCGTCGGCGCGACGCTGGTGACAGCTTCGTCAGTGCGCCACGACCTGACCGGCGACCGCCTGTTCCCCAAGCCCGTCACCGACGACGCGCTCCAGGCCGCCGACGTGATCGTCCTGCTCGGCCCGGTGAGCATTCCACTGCCGTCCTGCGACCGGTCACCAGCTCAGCAGGTGCTGCGCTGGGACATCCCCGACCTTGACGGGCAGCCGTATGAGGCGCTGGAGGCGGCCCGCGACGACCTCAACCGCCGCGCCCTGCTCCTGATGGCTGACCTCTTGCGCCCGCAACCGGGTGCGGAAACCGGTCCATGACCGGCGCGGCGGGCTCGCTGTCAGCTGTCTGGTTACTCAGAACCCGGGACCGCCGGGGCCCTGGACCAGGGTGCGTCTCGACATGCGTTCAATGTCAGCCATGTTCTGAAACGGGGAAAGCCCGTTCCGGGTTCATCGACTGCCGGTATGCCTCGATCACCTCTACGGGAAGGCGGCCGCGGTCGCCGATGGAGTACCCCTGGTTGCGGGCCCAGGTGCGTATCTGCGCGGTGGGCACCCCGGTTGAGGAGGGGCTACCGAGACGGGCCGCCGTCACCATCCTGATCGGTGATTCGTCCATCTCATTGAAGTCTCCGTCTTCAAGCCCGTCCCAGCCGATTTTCTCCGACAGGGCCAGGGCGCTCCAGGACAGTGGCGAGCCGTTCCCCTCGTCGACGGTCGTGCCCGGTGAGATGCCTCGGCGGTCGAGTTCGGCCCAGAGCGACTCCATGGCCGTCGCCGGATCGAAGTAGAACTCGCTCTCGCGGATGCGCCAGAACCGCCACCCCGCGCGCTTGAGCTCGCGCTCCCGGTCGAGGTCCGCCTCGCGTTGTTCAGGCGTGCCGTGCCAGAAGTCGCCGTCGCATTCGACCGCGAGTCGCCCCTCGGCCCCGCTCACCACGAGGTCGATCCGGCGGCCGTTGACCTCCACCTGGGGAACGACGTTGTACCCGCGCTCCTGGATACGGAGGAACACCCGCTGCTCGAAGAGCGAGTCGAACTCCGGATGACGGCTGTCGGGGGTCACATCGCTCAACGAGCTGCTGAGCGGTGTCGTCGGCGGGTTCAGCATGTAGCCGAGGAGCGATCGGCGCAGGCACATCGGGGAGAGCAGGTCGGGGCTGACAGAGTGGAAGAGCCACATCTGGTCCTTGGCCCGGGAGGCGGCCACGTTGAACCTGCGCTGCCACTCGGTGCTCGTCACCGCCGAACGCCTCTCGGCGATCACCATGGACAGGAACATCACGTCACGTTCGTCGCCCTGGAAGTCGGGGGGTGTGCCGACCCGCAGGCGCCGGCGCTCCCACTCCTTGGTGTCCAGCCGATCGAGCAGCATGTTGTGGATCAGCTGGGTCTGCCAGGTACCCTGCAGGACCACGACGCCGAAGGTCTTGTCGTGGTACGCCGGATCCTCCGCGCAGGTGAGAATCCGATCCACGATCGCCTCGGCCTCCGCGACGTTACGGAGCCGGGTCGCCGTTCCCTCGCTCAGCGCGCCGGTGACGCGCACCACCCGCAGCGGCGGTAGCCGATCGGCGCCGAACTGCCGGAGCGGCACCAGCGGCTCGTCCGCGTAGAACTGCCGGGAGGAGAAGTCGATGATCTCCGGCATGCAGCGGAAGTGCTCCTTGAGCCGCAGAACCGTGCCGAACCTCGTCGCCAGCAGGTCGAAGAGGCTGGACTTGGGGGTGAACGCGTCCCGGAGGTAGGCGGGCATGTCCGGGAGATAGGTCGCCAGTTTCGCGAAGGTCGGCTCCAGCTCGCCGTGAGTCACGGTCGAGGGCGCACACTGCTTGTCATCGCCGACGACGATGACCCGAGGCGCGAGCCAGAGCAGGAAGAGCGCCTCGATACCGGCCTGGCTGGCCTCGTCGACGATGACGACGTCAAAGGAGTCGCGGGTCGGCGGGATCGTCTCCAGCACCTGCTGGATGGGCATGATCCAGGCGGGGACGGCGTCGCGCGCGTCGTGCATGGCCTCGCGTGCGCGGGACTGGAACCTGTCGGCGTACCGTCCGGTGCCCTTGCCCAGTTTGCCGATGTGATCCTGGTAGGCCCGCAGCGCCGTCGTCTGGCGGGAGTTCATCCGGCTCAGCGCCGCCTGCCAGGCCTGTTCGGCGGCGAGTTCCGCGGTTAGGCGCATCTCCCGGGCGGTCGCGGCTTCGAGGTCGGACTCCAGCTGCTGTTCGAGGCCTGGCCGACGCTGCTCGGTGAAGAACGTCCGTGCCTTGGCCCATGCCCAGGCACGGTCCCAAGTGGAGAAGTGTGGTTGCCAGGTTCCTGCTTCGGCGAGCAGGCCGAGTAACGCCGGGTGCGCGTCGCGTACCCGGCCGGCGAGCTCGTCGCAGCGTCGCTGTTCGGCCTGCTCGCGGTGCGCGTCGGCAAGCACGCCGAGACAGAGCTGGTAGGTGATGCCGTCACGTGATTTCACCGCGTGTCCGGCCTCCAGCAGCTCCGGGGGCGGAGGGCCGAGCTGGGATTCCCGCTGGATCCTCTCGTACAGGCCCTGGAGTTCCGAGGTGGCCTGTTCGGCTTCGACCTGGAGCCGTACGGCGTGCAAAGCCGCCACGTACGACGCCCACTGCGCGGGAGTGCCGAGGGCGACGTACGCGCCAGTCGAGGCGAGCAGGCGGGCCGTCTCCGTCACCGCCGACACGATCTGACGCACCTGATCGAGCCGATCGAAGGCATCGGCGAGCTGTGCGACCGTACGCTGCAGGGGCTGGTCCTGCGGGAATTCCACTCCGACCAGCCGCCAGCCGCGCAGGAGTTCTCCGACGGCGGCCTGGCCTTCGAATTCGGCGATGACCAGTGACAGCAGTTCCGCGTTGGACGGTGTGATTCCGTCGACCGACGTGCCGGCCAGCCACGGCTCGGCCTGCTTCTGCACGGCGGGCTTGAACAGGCCGCGTTTGAGCTGGTTGCCCGCGGCGAGGTAGTCGCGCAATGCCTGAATGGACTGGAGGTACGAACCCGCCGCGCCCGGCGCGTCCAGCGACGGGTACCGGATTTCACGGAAGCCGATGCGGCTGATCGCGTCCCGGGCCGCGTCAAGACGGTGGGTGTGCGCCGCCAGTTGGTTCCATACGGCCGTCTCACGACCGCCGAATCCATCGGCCAGCGCACGGACCGTCCAGTCGGCCGGATCCCAAACCGACGGCTCCTCGGGCATGCCGAGCTGTCGCAGCCGGAGGGTGACATCGGTTGCCACCGCCTCAAGCCGGGAGAGCAGATCGAGGCCAAGGTGTTCAAGGCGTGCGGAGATGCTCGTCTGGGCGTGCCGGGCCATACTGTGCGCGCTGCTCTCCGCCGCGATCAGGGCCTTGAGCGTCTCCGTGCCGGGCAGTGCGGCCACGTCGGGGAGGCGCTGGGAGAGCCTCGCGCCGCGCCTGGGGGTCTCTCCGGCGAGCAGGGTGATGAGTTCCGCGGCTTCACCGGTTGAGATGGGTGGCATGGCCGTCGCCGAGGCGGGAAGAGGGGTCGGGATCCAGCAACACTCCGGCTCCTCCTGCCGCAGGCGCCGGATCACGGAGGCGAGAGTGCCGGAGTAGCCGGCCGCGATCTCGGCATGCTGGTAAGTCTCGGACTCGCGCAGCGCCCGGATCTTCTCGGTCAGTTCGACGGTCGTACGACGAGCGGAGTCGAGTTGGTGCCGTTTCTCGGTGATGGCCCTGGCCTGCCGGGCAGGGTCGAAGGAGGAGAAACGGCTCGACAGCGCTTTGATGCCGCCTTCGAGTTCCGCGGAGCCGCCACGGCCGATGTCGGTCATGGAGACGCAGAGCGCGGCGATCTCCGGCGGGAGTTTATCCCGCAGGACGCGCAGCGCCTGCGCCTTCTGGCTGGTGACCAGCACTCGCTGTCCCTGCGCGAGCAGCGCCGACAGCAGGTTGGCGATGCTGTGGGTCTTCCCGGTTCCCGGTGGACCCTGTACGACGACGCCGTTGTCCGAGCGCAGCCGAGTCATGATCGTGCGTTGCTCGGGGTTGGCGGGCAGCGGGAAGAGCGGATCCTGGCCGAGAGTATCCGCTGAGGCGGTCCCTCCGTCCCGCATAAAGGCCATCCGCTCCGCCGGTTCGAGAGGGCTGACGAGTTGCGCCAGCCCAAGGGGCGTCTGGGGTGCCGGTCCGGTCAGCGTGGAGATCATCTGGTCGTAGTAGGAGATCAGGGAACCGTGGTCCCGTTTCCGGAGCACGAGCGCGGGCGCCGGCCGTACCTCGGCGTCTCTGGCGGACATGTCGCCCGGAGACCAGTCGTGCCGGTATCGAGGGCCGGGGTTGGTGTCCAGGCCCCGGTCACACCAGGACTCCAGGATCTCTGCCATCGAATCCCGCAGGCCGACGCCTTCGCCCTCCCGGACACGCCGGCGGAGGTGGTCGGTCCGCTGCGGGGCGAACCCATCCAGGTCGGCCAGCAGTTCACGGTCCTGGAGTACGGTCGCCGTCTCGCCCAGCAGGACGTCCACCCGCTGAGTGTGCCGGTCGACCTGGAGATGGAGGCGGGTGGCGAGTAGATGGTTACGGACGCGCGGGCCGCCAGGCACCTCCCAGGAGAGCAGGCCGGTCGCCAGCACCAGTTCCAACTGGTCCTCGACCTGGTCCAGTTGGTTGGAGATCGAGTAGAGGTCGCGGTACCAGTGCTGCTGCCGTTGCCGCTCCCGTTCCGCCTCCGCCCAGGCCTGCCAGGAAGGCAGCCAGTCGCCATAGGCCCTGACCACCTCGGGCCGGTCCTGCCGGGTCTCCCAGCGGGACGTCGTCTCCCCGTTCTCGTCCGTCTCCTGGATGCGGCGCGGACCGGTCTCGGACAGCTCCGGAGCGTCCAGTTCGGCGTCGATGAGCTCCTCGTGGCGCAGCCAGCCGTAGAGCCTGTCCGGCGGAGCCGGGTGTGGCGCGCTTCGGACGGGATCGATGGAGAGGAAGACCTCGCCCAGCCCCGCCTCGCGATCCGGTTTGACCTCGTTCGGCAGGTCTGCCAGCCAGAGCACCTGATCGTGGTGGCGGAGATCCCGGATCGGGGCCCGGCGGGCCGACGCGAGGTGGCGGAGAAACTCCACCAGGCGCGTGCTGGAGTCGATCAGCTGGGGATCGCGGGCCCGGGACTGCTGCACGCTCACGTGGTTCCCTTCTCCTTCGAGTCGTGGGGGTCTGAGTCGAGGTGATGGGCGCCTGGGAATAGGAGCGATGTCAGCGGTCGGGCGCGAGCAAGGCTTCTCCTCGGAGGGACGATTCCGAGTGGACGAGATTTTAGTGGTCGCCGGGCGGTGAAGGAATGGATCGTTCCCGTAATGAGATGACTCCGCGGCTCCGCGCGGTACGGACGCCGATTTCCTGGCTCGGAGCGAAACGCTCGTCCGCTGCGGTTTCGGGCCATCGGCTCCGCCTGACCGCTCTCACCTGTTTTCCATACTTACCAGGTCGTTTCAGGTCATCGGCTATATCTGGCTCAGCACTGTGGATAATCATCCCGGGTCGATCGGGTCACGTGTGGAATGCGGGGTGAACGGCAAGGTGACGACCGGTTCGAGCCGCGCGGAGTCACCGGCCGCGACGACCCGCCGCGACCGCCGGATCGCACCGGCGGTCGCCTGGGGCGTCGTCTGCCCCGCCCCGTAGGCAGTGGTGGGTCCGTATCATGTGCGCTGTGTTCCCAGCCGGTGGCCCTGCCTTCCACCATCACTACGGCGCCGACGGGCGCGTTCCCGGCAAGCCTCCCTGGTGGAACCTCCCGCTCAGCGTGATCTGGGCGCTGGTCCCACTGGGCACCGCCGGATTCGCGACCCCCCTCATCATCGGACACGCAGCGGTGCGGCTGAAAAGCCGAATCGCCGGATTCGCGACCGGTATCTACAGCATTCTCCTGCTTGCGTTCGTCATCATTTCCGGAATTTATAGCGACAATGACCCCACGACCAAGGAGCCAGAGGTCGACGTGATCGTGGGGGTCTTCATCCTTGTGAACTGGCTGGGCGCAACGGTGCACGCGTTCATTCTTCGATCATCCGTCTTCCGGACTCGGCCGACGGTTCACTTCCCTTCGGGGACCTGGCGGTACACCCCCGTGCCGCCGCACCACCACCGGACTCCGATGCCCCCGACCGGGCCTTACCACGCACCCGCGCCTCACCCTGGAACTCGGGCCTTCCGAGATGGCGACGGTCCGCCACCAGCATCCCGGCCTTATCAAGCATCCACGCCTCAGCCTTACCAGGCGACCCCGACCCCGCCGTCCTCCCCGTCTCCGTGGTACCCGGCGGACACCGCGTCCGGCTCTCGTCCCTTCGACAGCATCGGGCCGTACCGGCTGGACCAGAAGATCGGCGAAGGAGGCCAGGGCGCGGTCTATCTCGCGTACGGTCCTGGCGGGCAGTCGGTGGCGGTCAAGGTGCTGCACAGCCGGATCATCGGCGGTGTGGCCGAACGCGAGAGCTTCATCAGGGAGGCCGCCATGGCCCAGCGGGTGCGTCCCTTCGCCACGGCCAGGGTGATCGACGTCGGCGTCGTCGGGGACGTGGCCTACATCATCAGCGAGTACGTGCCCGGTCCGTCACTGGAACGGCTGGTCAGGGAGGAGGGGCCGAGGGACGGCGACAGTCTGACCCGGCTGGCCATCGGGACGGCGGCGGCGCTGGCGGGCATTCACGCTGCGGGCATCGTGCACCGGGATTTCAAGCCGGCCAACGTCCTGCTCGGTCCAGATGGTCCCCGAGTGATCGACTTCGGGATCGCCAGGGCGCTGGACCAGGTCACGATGACCTCGGGCGTCCTCAAGGGCACCATGGCCTACATGTCTCCCGAGCAGATCTCCGGTGAGCGGGTCGGCCCGGCCTCCGACGTCTTCAGCTGGGCCGCGACCATGCTCTTCGGCGCCACGGGCAGACACGCCTTCGACGCCGGTTCCACACCCCTCGTCTACCGGAAGATCGTCACCCATCATCCGGATCTGTCCGTGCTGCCGGCAGCGCTCCAGGCTCCACTGGCCGCCTGCCTCGCCAAGGACCCGGGTGGCCGGCCGACGGCCGCCGAGGTGATGATGCGGGTCACCAGCTGACCCGGGACAGCGCTCCGGCATACAGGTGGATCGGCCTCATCACCCGATCGACCACGCCGGGCAGCGGAGGCAGGTCCCGTACGAACGGCAGGAGGCGGTGAAAGACCTCGTCGGCGCGTTGCGGACGTCGGCCGGGTTCCCGCTCCAGCAGGGCCGTCACCAGCGCGTCGAGCTCCTTGGGCACTGCGGCTCCCAGCGGCGCCGAGGGGCGGCGGAAATGTCCGTCCACCCCGGTGACGAAGCCCGTCGGATGGAAGGCACGCCGGCCGGTGAGCATCTCGTAGAGGACGCAGCCCACCGAGTACAGGTCGGTCAGCGCGCTGGTCCTGCCCTCGTGGAACTGCTCGGGAGCCATGTACAGCTCGGTGCCCGGCGCCCCCATCGTTCCGGTGATCACTGAGAAGTCAGGTGAACCCTGAACCGTCGCGACTCCGAAATCCAGCACGACGAGGGTCGCGTCGCGGCAGAGCATGAGATTGCCCGGCTTCAGATCCCGATGCACGAGCGAGCGAGCGTGCGCCGCCGACAGCACGGCACAGAGTTGTGCGCCGATCAGCGCGGCCCAGGAGACGGGGAGGCTCTCGTGCGCGTCGAGCACGTGCGTTACGGGCCAGCCGTCGACGAACTCCATCACCAGGAAGAACCCGTAGTCGTCCTGCCCGAAGTCGTGGACGGCGGGCACCCCGGGATGGCGGAGCAAGGCCATGATCCGGGCCTCGCGCCTGAACCGCCGGACGGTCTCCTCGGTGAGCCGGTCGCGCCGGACACGTTTGACGGCCACCTTGCGGTTCAGGTGGGTGTCGACGCCCTCCCAGATCTCCCCCATGCCGCCCCGGCCGATCGGCTGCCGTAGCTCGTAGCGCTGCGCGACCAACATGGGACTCCTCTTGTCAGAGGTTGGGCATCGGGCGCCCGTTGGGGATAGCCGGATCCGGATCTTACCGGTGGTTCGGTCCGAAAAGGGGTGCGTGGTCAGTCGTTCAGGGCGACGGTGACGCCGCCGGAGAAGGGGGAGTCGTGTAGTTCGATCGCCTTGATCCTGAAGTTCTTCGGGACGTCGAAGAGCAGGATCCCGTTGACCGCGTTGCCGGGGTTGATGGTGTTGAGGAAGGCGTTGGAATTCTTCAGCCCGAGGGCGGCGGCACCGGAGTCGGGGTCGTACTGTCTGCCCTTGGTGTCGATGAGCTTCTGCGAGGAGTCGCTGAACAGCTGGGACTCGTCGCCGATGTTCTTCACGGTGACGTGCACCAGGACGTACTGCCCCTGGGCATCGGATCCGACGTACTCGTCGCCGACCCGCGCGACGCCCTTCTCGACCTTGGTGACCTTGAAGGCGAACTTGCCGTCCCTGACGGTGTCGCCGATTCCCGCCGACTTGGGTTCGGTCTTCTTCGCGGGGGTGGAGGTGTCGGTGGCCGCGGTGTCGTCCGAGCTCGCTGAGTTCCCGCCGTCCTTGTCGCCTCCGCTGAGGAGGGCGCCGATCACCACCAGGCCGATCAGTACGGCGGCGCCGATGAGGGTCGCGCGCAGGCAGCCGCCTCGCTTCCGCTGCACGATCACCGCCTGTGGAGGGGGTTGGGGGTGGCCGTGCTGCGAGGGTTGCGGGTTTCCGTGCATGGCGGGACCTCGCTTTTCCAGGGGGTGGGGGCGATCGTGCGACGCCAGTGAATCATATTGTGAATACGATGCACAAGATTAAAGCTTGTGGCTGTCGCATATATGCATATCATCACTAATTGATGTATCTCGTTCGTGTCTGATTGGATTGCACTTAAGTCGCGGCAGATACCCCGGAGCGCGTGTGTTGCCGCACCCCGGTGCAGGCAGGTTCAAGCAGCCAGGACGACCGCCCTGGTCACCGAACCGGAAGACGAGTTGGTTCGGTGAGTAGGGAGGCCGCGGCGGAGAAGTCGGCCAGGCGGGAGGTCAGCGTCTCGACGGCGAGCTCACGCGGTAGCGCGGTGTTGAACTTGAGCCCGTTCAGCGCCCTGTCGTCCACCTGCGGGTGCCGGCGATTCGTCCACTTCACCGGCGTCTCCGCCTTCGAGCCCAGCCCAGCCGTTGTCCTCCGACAGAGCCAGAGCATTCCACGACAGAGACGCGCCGTTCTCGGCGTCGACGGTCAGGCCCGGTGAGATGCCTCGGCGGTCGAGTTCGGCCCAGAGCGACTCCATGGCCGCCGCCGGATCGAAAGCGTGGGCCAGGACCGCCGGTCGGGCAGCGCCAGCGCGCGCCGCCCGCGACCGGGAAACACGTTCCCTACCCCAGATCGTCAGTGGTGACGGGGTCGTCGGATCCGTCATCTTCCTCCGCGATGGTGGGAAGCACGTACTCCTGGGCGAGTGCAGCCAGATGCAAAGGAAGCGGTAGGGACAGGGCGTCGAGATAGTCGGCCGCCTGGCGCAATTGATGGACGGTCATGGCCAGGGCCTCGGGAGTGTCTCCTTCCTCACCGAGGGAGGCCGGGTGGCAGCCCAGAACGGCGACCTCCATGAGAGCGGGGTTCCAAGCGGGGATCTCGGTGTCGATGGTCAGCTCACCCTTGCGCTTTCCCATCCGCAGGGCACGAGGGGCGAGCTTGTCGGCCTCCACTGCGGAGGCGCGGAAGGTTCCGGCCTTGTCGGTGGTGCTGTAGAAGACCCGCGAATTAGAGGTCTCGGTCCACAGACCCGCGGCAAGGCCGTTGACCCCGGAGGGGTTGCCGATCCCCCACCACTGGGGCGTTTCGCGCCCGCTCGCGTCACGTACCCTGACCAGCCGCAGATCGGGGTCGAGCCGGCCAGCCGACGCGTGGCCCGTTCTGATCAGGTCCGCTATGACCTGACCGTCCTGGAGCCAGGGCCAGTGCGCCCTGCCGTTCTGGGAGTGGGCGAGCAACAGTGTGGGACGCCCGTGCAGGGAGCGGAGCATCTTCTGCAGGTAGCGGGCGGTCTTCGCGCGCTGTTCCTCTCTCTTGTGCTGTCGCTCCTGAAAGGTGACGCGGGGGTACGGTTGCCCGTCGGTGGACGGCGGCGACAGGGGTGTCTCCATGCCGGGCGCGTAGCCCTCGTCGATCTCGTCCAGCGCGTCGGGGAGCTCGGCGATCCTGGTCAGTCGTAGCAGGAACTTCGGATAGGGGATCCAGACGCGCTGTTCCGGGTCCCAGCCGCGGATCACGGTCTGGCCCGATCCCGGATCCGAAGGACCGACCAGGACGGTGACGGGGGTGTGCCTGGCCACCCGGGTGGGGCCGTCGGCACGGCGCTTCACCATCCACACGGCCGCGTAGTGGAGGTCGGCGGGCAGCCGATCCCCCAGCGTGTGCTCGGGTACGACCCGCACGCCGAGCTGGCGGAGTCCGTCCAGCCAGGCCGAACGGGCGCGGTACGCCGCGTTCTTCTCGGAGTTGTAGCCCCTGGCCTTTCGAGGGACGGCGGTGAACTGGGTGACCACCCCGGCGTCGGCGCAACCCAGCCGCAGCGCGAACTTGGGATCGTGGAGAGGCGTCCGGAAGTCGATCCGCCGGTCGATCTCGACCAGGGCGAGGGCGGCGGCTTCCGGGTCGGCGCCGTCGGCAATCAGGAAGTTGGTGACGGCGGCGCGGCGGGCGGTGATGGCCGCGGCGAGAGCCCGCCTTCTGCCGCGGGGCGTCGGGTCGATGTCGAGGGAGTCGGCGAGACCTCCCGACAACGGCAGGCACCGCAGCAGGATGGCGAGTTCGGGAGTTTCCCAGCGGAGGAGAACCGGGACTCCGGGCTTGGCCGTGTCGAAGGCCTCGGCCACGGGAGCGCCGCCGTCCCCGTCCAGGGCGAGCACCTCGGCGAGGGCCGCGATGGCCGTGTCGCGCATGGTGGCGGTCTGCCACAGGAGACGGGCCTCCATGACCGGGACGCCGGTGGACGCCGTTTCCTCGTCCGAGATGGCTCGTACGGCGACCGCGAGTGCGGCGCGGCGGGCATGGGCGGTCCGCACCTCCTCGGCCTTTTTGGCGTTCCCCTGCGGCTTGGGCCGCGGGTTGGCGGGCGTGTTGGGGGAGATCCTGCTGCGCCTCAGGTCGGGGGCGCGCGTCAGCCCTTCGGGAAGCGCCTGTTCGGCCCACTCGACGATCTGTGAGCGCTGATGGGACATCAGGCCGGCTTTGACGCCGTGCTGGCCCATGTGGTTGCTGTGCACCACGGCGGCGCGCACGCCGGGCCCCTCGCCGATCCACCGTTCGGGTTCGGTGAGCAGCTCTGCGGGGTCGGGGAAGGGCTGCCCGAGGGCGATGCCCCGCAGGATTCCGGCGGGGCTCGTCTCGCGCCAGTCATGGGCTCGCTCGGTGCGGTCCCAGGTGAGCCGGGCCACGGCGTAACGCTCACTGGTGGGTGTTCCGGGAAGCCAGGGCACGGTCGGGCGCAAGTAGACCGAGGTGTCGCGGCGGAAGGGCAGGTGGAGGCGGCCGTTCGCGGCGGGGTGGGTGGCCCACCGCCTCAGGCCTGTGTGGACGTGCAGCCGGAGGTGCGGCGAGAACGGGGCGGTGTGCAGCGAGATGTTGATGACGACTGAGAACCACCAGGTGCGGTTCTTGACCTCGTGCGGCAGAGGTTGCGACATCAGCTCCGCACCCTGCTGCCGAGGGCCGCGCGGAACGGCCCTGAACCTCAGCAAGCCGGCTCCCGTGTCGTAGGGCTCCAGGGAGAGGACGCGGCGCGCCAGATGGTCGGTGGCGAGCTGGAACTGCCTGCCGAACGGGAGCGCGGTGCCTCCGTCGGTGGTGTCGCAGCCGAGCAGGTCCACATCCACCTCACCCCAGCGCGGCGGGTCGGCGCGTAGTTCGGCGAGGGTCTCGACGACCCGCCCGCGGTGTTCCGGTTCCGGGCGCAGATTACGCACCCAGGCGGTGAGCAGCCGCTCGAACGCCGCGTCCGGCAGCGGGTGGGGGATGTCGGCGGGGGCGTACAGCCAGAAATCCTTCTCTTCGCCGTGCTTCTCCGAGCCTCGCCCCCGCACCACCAGGTCGGGGGCGAGGCTCTGCAGCACGCCGTCCATACGGTAGGTGGGAACGGTACGGTACGGTTCCGCCTCGGCGTCCCGGCCGGCGTCGCACAGCGCGAGCAGGCTGTCGCGCCACTGCTCGGGGAAGGGCAGGGCACGGTACCGGGCGGTCAGCGGGGCGGCGCCGGGGGCGAGGAGGTAGGCGGCGCGGCGAATCTCGTTGTAGGTGAATCCCATCGGGGCTCCTGGGGGTGAGGGCTTGTCAGGGACGTGCCGGCCCGGCGGTCATGCCGCGGAGCGCGTCGTAGAGCGGTCGGTAGAGCATCTGGACGAGGGCGGGGTCCGCCGGGTCGGCGAAGAGGCCGGGGTCGGCATCGGTGGCGAAATAGGGGGCGAGAACGGCCCGCAGCTCGGCCAGCAGGCCGTCGCCAGGGCCGCTGAGACGAGCGGTTCGCGCCGTGCCGACTCCCGGTGCGGTCGCCGCCGCGTACCGCGGGGCGAACCTGGCGTCCACGAAGACCACCCTGGCCGGGACGCCGCCGCGCACCAGGCGCCCAATGACCTGCCAGATCGCCACTAGCTGGTCCCAGGCGAAGGACCGCCTCTCCTCGGGGCCGAGCCGGGAGTAGACGTAACGGCGGGAGAGCAGCCGTCGCCACTCACGACGGGCCTCGTGGCGGAACGCGAGGCCTGCCGCGTCGAGGCCATCGGCCCTGGCCATCAGCTCGCCGAAGGTGGCCCCTTTAAGGTCGGGATGGTCACGGACGAAGCGGGTCACCCAGTCGTTGATCGCGAAGATGGCCAGGGACAGGTCGTCGGGGCGCGGATGCGGACGGGCGAGGAACAGCACGGTCCCGAAGGCGGCGGTGCGCTGCGCGTTGAGGATGTTGTGGCCGCGTTCGATCGCCATCAGTGGGGCGACCAGAAGCTCGGCGTCCGGGTCCTCGGCGAAGGATGCCAGGTCTCCACGGCGTATGGCGGCGGCGTGGGTGCGACCGTCGGAGCCGAGCCCCCCGTCTCGCACGGCCTGTTCCAGGTCGGCGTCGTCGGCGGCGAGCACCCGGACCCGGCCGCGCCAGCGCTCCGTTTCCTGCAGGGCGTCGGCGGCGGCGTTCGCCTCCCGGTAACTGCCGACCAACAGCAGGGCCCTGCGACGGCCGTCGTCGCCGATCAGGGAGAGCTCCTGTTCGAGCGGGCTGGGCACCCCACCCCGGCCGGGACGGCCCAGGCACGCGATCATCCGGCGCAGCACCGCCGGTCGCACGGTCTGGTTCTGACCGGACAAGCTCAGCGGAGTGTTGTCGTCGTCGTAGAGGAAGTGCGTGCGAAAGACGGTGTCCCGGATGGCATCGAGAGCACGGGGATCCGGCTTGAGCACCGCCTTGACGGGGGCCAGAATGTGGGCGCGCGTGGACGTGCCCGCCCAACTGGTGCCCGACATCAGCAGCACGTGGGGCCCCGGGCGCCCGGTGGAGGGGACGGCGCCCAGGCTGGGCAGCGACAGCAGCAGCTCCCGGCCGACCCCGGCGCAGCGGAAGAACCGCAGGGTGCCGCTGCGGCGGCCCTCGGGGTCGTGATCCTGCTCCTCGGGGAGATATTGGAAACCGATGACATTGCCCATCGGGGCTTCGGGGACGATGGGGGCATAGTCGAGCGGTGGACGCCTGGAGAGTTCGTTGTCGGTCAAGTCGAGGTTGAGCGCGGCCTCCACCTGCGGCCACAGGAAGGTGAGCCGGTCGAGACGCTGGTGCAGCGCGGCGAGCAGGAGGGTGAATTCCAGCCGCTTGGTGGTGCGGTCGTACCAGGGGGGGCTGCCGGGGATGTCGGCCGGGTCGGGTTCGCCGTTGTGCCGGCGGACAGGCGGCGGCACGGAGCCGTCGAGTAGCGGGGAGCCTTTGAGGAGTAGGTCCAGGACCCCGCGCACCCGCTGCCGCGTGCCCTTCTCGTTCAAGGTGTGCAGCAGGTCGTGGGTGGCCTGGATGAGGCGGTCGGTGTCCGTTCCGTAGGGGCCTCGGTCGCCGAGCGGGTCGTCGCGGAAGGTGTCGAAGACGGAGGTCACCTCCTGCCTACGGTCGGCCCAGGGGAAGGTTTCCTGCGGGGCCGGCCGTTGTTCTGCTTCGGCTCGCGCGAGTTTTTCTTCGTCCTCGTAGAGGATCGCCTCGTCGGGCACGTCGTCGGCGAGGAGTGTGGTTCCGGAGGTCTCGCCGGGAGTCGGATACCAGGCGGCGATCAGTTTCTCCTGCAGGGTCCAGGCGCTGAAGTACTCGATGTCGGCCCAGGTACGCAGGTCCTCGTCACTCATCAGCATGGCGTACAGCCGGTTGGTGGCGGCGCTCACCACGTCGAGCGAGACGGCCCAGCGTTCGACGTCACGCTCGGACAGCGGCAGTCTCCCTTGCCGGGCCAACTCGTCGATCTTGTGGGTGTGCAACTTGTCGAGCCAGGACTCCGGCCCCCTGGTCACCAGGGTCGCCGACGGGGCGAACATGGTGTCCAACTGCATCTGCACCCGGTCGGCCTCGTCCACGATCACGATGTCGCTGCGCAGACAGGCCAGCTCCAGATAACGCAGCCGTTCCTCGTTGAGGTGGTTCGGCACGGGACTCTGCACCAGGCTGGCGGGGTTCGCCACCCAGATCAGCGCGTCGACCAGTTCCCGGGCGGCGCTGTGCCGGGGGCAGGCACTCCAGATCGGGCAGCCGTGTACCGGGCCGAGCGCGTCCGGAGGCTCCTCGCTCCGGATCGGCTCGCCGATCGGGTAGAGGTCAGGCAGTATCCGGCTGGCGGCGGGCTCCGGTGTCTTGCGGGCGGGATGGAGACGGGTGCACGGGGCGTCTGCGTAACGGAGCGGTTCGACGGCCTCGTTGCCGCGCAGAGCGTCCACGACGCAGACGGTGCTCAGGTCGTCGAATCCCGGGTCGTCGTGGGTCAACAGGGATCCGGGAGTGCGGGCGGCGAGGCGACGGTGCAGCCGCTGCACGTGGGTCTCCCGGGTGGTGGTGCCCAGCACGGGGGCCGCGTCCAGGCCGAGATCGCGGAAGAGGGCGGTCAGCGTGAGCTGCTCGGCGACGTCGCCGACCACCAGGGTGGTCCGCATTCCCTGTCTCGCGGCCCAGACCGCGATCAGCGACATCAAGGTGCTCTTGCCCGCTCCGACCATGCCGACCAGGTGCAGTATCCCGTCGAGGCTGAGCACCTCGGCGGGGGCGAACCTCAGGCCGTCGTCGGTGCGCGTGTCCAGCTCCAAGACGGTGAGGCGCCGCTCCCAGTCACCGGGACGTCGGCCGAGTTGTCGTTCGCTGTCGTCCATCCAGCGTGCGGTGTCCGCGAGTTCCGCAAGAGGCACATGCAGAGGCCGCTCTTCCCAGGTCACCTTCGCGGTGAGGTCGTGGCCCGGAGCGGGCGCCGGGCGTGGTGACTCGGGCAGGGTGACGGATGTGTGCCGACGGCGCTCGACGAAACGGTGCGAGCCGGGACTCGCGAGGGTCAGCTTGCGCCGGGCGAAACCGGGCGTACCCTCCAATACGGCGTCATACGTTGCGAAGCGACCGGCTGCGACGGAGGGCTCCACTCGCCGGGCGGGAGCGTCCGCCGACGGCAGGCGGTAACCGCGCAGCCGCTCCGGCACTTCCTGATACGCCTCCAGGGACTGCAGCCACATCCGGCGGCGGCGCAGGGTCCACAGCAGGTGGCGGGCGGAGACGAGCAGCCTTTCCTCGTCCTCGGTGGTGGCGAGGCCGCCGGCGCGGGCGAACGGGTACCCGCCGAGGAGCACCCATACGCCGTTGGCGGGCCGCTTGGGATCGAGGCGTTCCATGAGCCGGAGGCCGAGCTCCACCTGGAACAGCAGGGACGCTTTGATCCCGCCCTGCTCCCGGGGCAGAAATCCCGAGATGTCGGAGACGAGGGGTTGGTACCAGCTATCCGTGTCACGCATCGAAGGCTCCGTTCGTGGGTGTGTCGCCGTTCTCCTGCACGAGGCGGGCGGCGGGGCCGGTGTCGCCGCGCAGCCGGGCACGCGCGGCCGCGACCAGCCGCCGATCGGTGAGCAGGGGGAGGCCGCCCGCCGCGTGCGCGCGGTTGCGGGCGTACACCTCCAGATAGTCCGGGCGGGCATCGACGCGGTACCGGGGGACCACCCAGCACGCCTCGTCGTACGGCGGCTGCTGCCGGACCTCGGTCGCGGCCTGCCCGAGAAGGCCCGGGTGGGCCCAGTCCTTGACGTCGACCGCCCAGACCCAGCCGTCGGGGAAGGTGATCCGCAGGTCGTAGGCGTCGAAACCGGGCCACATCTCGACCGGGAGGCGCAGGGCCCGCAGTTCCCTTTCCAGGTCGGCCTCCGCCCGGCCGGGGCCGGTGACGAACTGCCGCAGCGGCCGGCTGAGTTGCCACAGCGTGCCGATCTCGTCGGCGCGCAGTGTCCGTCCCGGCGGGGGCTGCCCCTGCCGCCGGCAGCGGTCGCGCTCGCACCACCAGCCGCCGTCGGTGAGGGGGACGAGCAGGGTCAGGCAGCGGGCACACGTGACGTACGCTTCGTCGCTGCAGAAACTGTCGGGGACGCGGTGATATATCTGCTCGACGAGCTCCCTGACCGGATCCAGGTAGAGATCCGTGGCGACCTCGAACATGTCGTTGCCGGTGAGGACGGGACGTTCCACCAGCAGTCGGCGGAAGGCGGTGTAGGACTCGGGGGCCTCACTCTCGCGGCAGAGCCGCATCGCGGTGTGGATCACCGTGCGGTCGTACTGCCCCGCCGCGCTGTCACGGGCGCGGATCCACCACTCGTGGCACAGCTGGGTGGGCTTGGCGGAGTCGGGATCGATGAGGAGGTCGTCAGGGCCGAAGGCGTCCTGGGGCAGGTCCAGCGGCCAGTCCTCGATCGGGCGGGTGCGACACCAGGCGAGGAGTTCCGGCAGGCTCCGGGGTGGGCGGGCTTCCTTCAAGAGGCAGGCGAGCACCGTACGGTCCAGGGCGCGTTGCGCCTCAGCGGGATAGGGAAGAGCGAACGCCTCGAGGTCGGTGATCTCCGCGAGCTGGACCACGGCCGTCGCGATCGTGTGCAGAAGCGTGACACCGGAGTGCGTGGACCAGTCCGCGAGGGAGGCGGAAGGCTGGGACGATGGCATGGGACGGCCTCCTGATGGGGTTCCTCGGAGAAGGGCGTTCGGCGGATCGGGTGAAGGCCTGTCTGGGGCCGGTGTTCTCAGCGGGAGAAAGCAGGCGGCGTGCCGAGGTGCTCGCGACCGGGGCGGCACCAGTCGAGGGCCTCGCAGCCGACGCAGTGCCGACCGGGGTTCGGGGGGTAGGAGGTGTCCCGCAGCCAGGGACCGGCCATCTCAGCGACAACCGCGCGAGCCTCGTCGACGACGGAGGGGAGTCCGGGGTCCAGTTCCTCCAGGCCCCCGTCGTCCGGGTAGAGCATTTCCAGTTCGATCCGGGACCGGCGCATGTCCCCGCCGAGCACCCCGGAGGCCATCATGAGAACGGCGAGGGCGAGCTGGGGGTAGGTGCGCATCAGGGGCCTTCCCTCCCACAGATGGTTGCCCGCAGTCTTCGTCTCCCGCCAGATCCACCCGCCTCCGCGTGTGTGCAGGAGGTCGGGGGTGGCGATGACGACGACGTCGAGTTCGGGGTCGTAGCAGGTCAGCTGCGGCTGTACGCGCACCTGCTCGCCGGGGCCGAGCCCGTCGAGCGGGCACAGGGCCGCGTGCTCGGCGATCATGCGCGCCCCCGCTCTGGCCTCGTCGCCGCTGAGGACGTGTCCTCCGGCGGACCAGTCGCCCGGGTCCTCGGGGCACGTCACGTGCCGGCATCCCTGGGCGGGAAGGGCGGCATGCCGCTCGTTCAACCAGGCGTCTACGGCACGCCCTCTCAGGATTGCGGCACTCTCCGGACGCGGGGACCTCAGCTTCAGCTGCCGGGTGAGATGGAAGCGGGCCGGGCACTCGTGGTGGGCTCGCAGGTCGCTGGCGGACACGCTGCGCCGTGGGCGCGGTCTGCCGGGAGAGAGGGCCAGCACGCCGGGAGCCCTGTGCAGCGCCGTACATCCGTTCAGCGCCTTGCACCCGACACAGCTGGAGCCGGGAACGTGCTCGGCGCCGTCCACCGCCCGGCCCAGGGCGGGTACGGCATGCTCGGCATAGCGTTCGCGGACCTCCTCCACGTCCCAGTCGATCAAGACGGCGCTGCTGCCGTCGCCACAGCCGACGCCCACGACCCGAACTCGCCGGGGACGGGTCGTACGAGCGGCGGGCAGCCCTTCCGTCGGTCTGTAGGGCTCGCCGTATTCCGCCGTGCTCGGGACGCCGAAGGCGACGGTGTGGGCCGCGGCCGCCAGCTCCGCCTTGGAACGTTCCTCGTTGACGGTGCCGAAGGACAGCAGCCACAGTTCGCGGACACTTCCGTCGGAGGAGGCGTACCGGCGTCCCCAGGCGGTCTGCTCGTAGCGCGTCGCGCCGCGATGGTCGGGTGACCTGAGAACCTGCCCTGTCACCCACTCGTCCCGGACGGGGTGGGTGCGCGCGGCCCCTTCGGCCTCCTCGGCCGCGCGGGCGGCCAGATAGCGGGACGCCGCGACGGCGGTCCACTCGACCAGTCCGGGATGGGCGGGAGGGCGGCCTTTCCGGTCGAAGGTGCCACGGGTTCGGCGAAGGTCCTCCATCGCCTGCGTGACCGTCACTCCCTGATGTTCAATGAGGTCGAGCATGTCCATCAGCGGTTTCAGGGTGAAGCCCTGCAGCCGCTCGTAGCGGCGTGGCGACCCGGGAGCGGCCCGGATCCAGGGACGGGCCTTGACCGCTACGGCGACGGGGCAGTCCCGGGTGTCTTCCCGTGCCGAGGGCAGCCCGGTGCGCACGAGTGAGCCATCGCCGGCGGTGCCCAAGGGGGGAACCCAGGCGGTCATCTGAACCCCTCTGTTCGATCGCGGCATATGAGTGGGGCTCCTGTGGCGGAGCGGCAGTGAGTGGTCTCAGGAGAGCATCTACTGTGAACTAAGTCAAGTGATGAACTCTCGCCTCTAAAGTTCACGCTACACTGCTTCCGTCGTTACAGAAGGCGACATGGGCGATTTGCGAGACGGGTGTGAACGCCGGTCGGAAGGTGGACATGGAGCCTGGGGACATGCTGGACAGCCGCTATCGGCTGGAGAGGCTTCTTGGCCAGGGCGGTATGGCCGAGGTCTGGGAGGCCTACGACACGCAGGACGGCCACGAGGTCGCCGTCAAGGTCGTCCGCCCCGTCCGGGACCTCGTTGGCCACTGGTTCGACACCGAGAACATGCACCAGGGCCGGACGGAACTACACGGTCGATTCCGGCGGGAGGGGGAGGTGCTGGCCGGCCTGAGACACCGGGGCATCCCGGAGTTGTACGGCAGAGGCACCCACGGAGACCGCCCCTACATCGCGATGCGGCTGGTGAAGGGCAAGTCGCTCCACCGGTTCCTGGAGACCCAGTGGCCGTTCGCGCGGTCCGTGGTGATCGCGATCGCCTACCAGATCGCCGACGCCCTCGCCTGCGCGCACGCCGCCCAGTTGGTCCACCGCGATCTCAAGCCGCACAACGTGGTCATCGACCGCGACGGCACCGTCGTTCTCATCGACTTCGGGATCGCCCTGCCCTTGCGCCCCGGTGTCACCCGCTACACGGCACAGGGAACGACGGTCGGCAGCAAGGGATACATGGCGCCCGAGCAGATCAGGGAGGAAAGACTCACCCTGCACACCGACCTGTACGCCTATGGGTGCGTGATCCACGAGCTGTTCACCGGTCGGCAGCCGTTCGGGACCGAGACAGGGCTGAGCATCGTCAGCCAGCACCTGGAGAGCGCCCCGCCGTCGGTCCACGAGTTCGCCCCCTGGGTACCGGACGACATTGCCGAGATCATCCTGCGGCTTCTGGCCAAGAACCCCGGCGACCGGCCCTCTGATATCCATGCCGTGCTGAAGGTGCTGAAGCCCTACCTTCCCGTCCCGGGAGAGGCGGCTCCCGACCCCCGGGTCGACCCCGACCCGACGCTCGGGTTCAGGGCGCCGGACGGATCTCCCGCCGCTGCCGTACGCCAGCCCCCGGCAACACCGCGGGCCGCTCGCTCACGCCGCGCGGCCACCTGGGTGAGTCGTCGCAACGTCGAGGAGGTCCTGGCCGAGGTCGGTGAGGAGTTGGCCGAGGGGCGGGCCGGACCCGCCACCGAGCGCCTCGCCGAGATACTTCCCGCCGCGCGGCGTGATTTCGGTGCCGACCCGCTGGTCCGGAGGGCGCGGAGGGCGTGCGCCGACAGCCTGCGTATCGCGGGAGACTGCGGCCGAGCCGGTGACCTCTACCGGCAGCAGGCCGACGACCTCGGCCGGGCGTCCGATCCGGCGGCCCGGGCCGAGAGGCTCGTCGCCCTGCTCAGGGTCGCCGAGTGCCGCATCCCGTCCGGAGAGATCGACGCCGCGCTGGACGGCCTGCGCGACGTGGTGGGCGAGGTCGTCGCGCTGCCCACCGAACTCGCCGAGCCGGTCGTCGTCCTCTGCGAGGATCTCGGTGTCGAGCTGTCCGAGCTGCGCCGGGAGACGGAGGTGAACGAGATCCTCGCGCCGATCAGGCGCCGCGGAGCGTGATCCTCGTCAGATGAGCGGTCACCCGGGGAAGTGCGTGGGTACGGGTGTCACCCGCCTCCGATCACGCGACGCCAAGACCGGCCGGGCGATCGCTCGCGTCCTGTTCCGGGAAGTTTCCGGTGGAGATCATGCCAGGATTCCCGGAAGCCTTCCGGCGGCGATACCGTCGGTCAGCCCGTTGACCAGTTCCCTGCCGATCGTCCCTGCCTCCCGCAACGACCTTTCAAAGACGGTGAGTCGCCGGAAGGCCTCGCCGTAGCGGCGCTGCTCCTCGAGAGGAAGCCGTAGTACCTGCAGCCTGCGGACATCGATGCGGGAGGATGTCGAGGCGTGGGTTCCCGCCTGCCTCGCGTTGGCCGGGGCCCGCAGGCAACCGGCCAGGAACCAC
Source organism: Streptosporangium sp. NPDC001681 (assembly GCF_040298085.1). NCBI lineage: Bacteria > Bacillati > Actinomycetota > Actinomycetes > Streptosporangiales > Streptosporangiaceae > Streptosporangium > Streptosporangium sp. NPDC001681. The sequence goes on from NZ_JBEOZN010000047.1 coordinate 26,672, forward strand.
GGGTCGAGCAGTGCCGGATCCACCCGAAGGGCGAACAGTTGCGAGCCCAGCACCGTGGGGGCATCGGTGTCGACCCAGGCGCCGAACGCCCGGTAGGCCCCGACGACCACCACCTCCTCCGGGACGGTCACGGTGAGGGTGCCCGCCGTCTCACCCGCCCAGGCCTCGCGCCCAGGTAGCCAGCCGGACGGTCTTCCTCCGACCAGCACGTCGGTGACGGTCAGCAAGGGCACGGCGTCATCGGGGGCGTCACCGGTGCGCACCGCGCCGTCCGCCGGTTGCTGCCCGGCCCGCAGCGTCATCGCACCCGCCCTGACCAGGTCCCCCACGGTCACCGTGCCCTGACCCGCCGGTTCCTCGCCGCTCAGTTCGAGCGCGGACAGGGCCGCGGTCAGATCCCGCAGTTCGTGGAGCAGGGTGCCGAACCGGTTCCACGAGCGCCGCAGGCCCAGGTCCGCGGAGGCCACCGCCTTCGGGATGTGCCGCGCCGGGGTGAGGTCCACCTCGTCGTCCAGAAGGTCGATCACCGGAACCACGGTGTGACCGGCCGGCAGGTCCCTACCCCCGTCTTCCGCTCGGATGGCCGAAACCACGCGCCTGTGCAGGAGAGGCCAGTCGATAGCCGCCCTGCCGGTCCTCTGAGTCCCTCCTGACAGCTCCGGCTGCATATCGGCCGCATCGACCAGGAGTACCCCGGCACCCGGCCTCGTTCCGTCTTCGGCCGGTGCTCGCAGGACCCACAGGTGCAGCGCGACGCTGTGCGGGGGTGCGGCCCCCGGTGGCAAGGCGATCACCGCGCGCAGTACGCCGGTACGGAGCAGTCCTGCCCTGATTCGGCGCCCCGCCCTGCGGGAGGCGACGCCGGGCGGCAACAGCAGCACCGCCGTCCCGCCGGGCGCCAGGCGGCTAAGTGCGTGCTGTGCCCAGGCCAGCTCCGGTTCGGTGCGGGGAGGCAGGCCGTACGTCCAGCGGGCATCGGTGGCGAGTTCCTCGTATCCCCAGTCGCGCTCGTTGAACGGTGGGTTGCACAGCACCACGTGGGCACGGACACCGGGATGGGGGTCGGCGCGCAGCGTGTTCCCGGCTCGGATGTCCACCTCCCGCCCGGTCTCATGCCCCGACGGATGCCCGGCGAGCAGGATTCGTACGGCGGCCAGCGCCGCCTGGGTCGGGTCGACGTCCTGGCCGAGTAGTTTCAGCGGGATGCCCGGGGTGTGCGCGCCCCCCTTGCCGGCCCACTGCCGGGCGGCGGCGAGCAGCAGACCGCCGGTGCCGCACGCGGGGTCGAGCACGGTGCCGACGTCACCGACCTCGTCGTCGCGCGACAGCTCGGCGACCTTGGCCATCAGGGTCGCCAGCGGGCGTGGTGTGACGCCGATCTGCCGGACGTGGGTGTCGAGCCAGCGGCCGAGCAGGAAGTCGAAGGTCTCCCGTGCCCCGTGTTTCCTCGCCAGGCCGACCGCGCGTTCCACCAGGGACCGTTGAGCCTCGGAGAGGCCGGTGCTGTCCGGGAACTCCTCCGCCGAGCCGGGCCGGGTAGGGGAAACGGTGCCTGAGGAGCCCGTCTCCTCCCGGACGAGCCGGGCACCGGCCACGGCGATCGCCGTTCCCATCGCGTCGCGGTCCCCGAGTGCCTCGAACTCCGGCCACAGCCGTTCCCTGTCGCCGACCTCATCAAGCTTCCCCTGCCGCCTCAGCCACTCCTCCACCTGGGACAGCGCGAACTGCGGGCTGGTGTCCGTGCCGCCGACCGGCGCGGGAAAGCTGTCGTGGCGACGGCGCCAGTTACTGACGGCCGCGCGCCCGACACCGGCGATCCTGGCTATCTCCGCCAGGGTGACGGAGACGGACGGGTCGACAGAATGAGGCATTGTGTCTCCGAATAGGGGACAGGACAGTGACGATCCCCACCATGGGAAGGCACGATTGCCCAGGTAGGAAGGCATCGTGGCTTCCCTATGGAGGTCTCCCGGCAGCCTATCCGTTGACTTAGTTCACCTAGGAGTCGACCCGGCCGTAGAAGCACGACCCCATGGTCAGACCGATGCCCCTCCGTGCCAGGGGCCGGTCGGCGCCACGCGGTGGTGGCGTATTTGTAGGATTCTGGCGAAGTCCCGCTGGCGCGACGGGACACCGTGCACCAACATCACCTGCCGGGCCGAGATCTCGTCGGCGATTTCGAGCAGCCCCCGCTTGTCGGCGTGTGCCGAGAGTCGCATCTTCTCGATACGGGCTCTGAGGGGAATCCTTCTCTCCACGCCGTGGTCGTCGATGGGCAGATACGAGGCGCCCTCCTCGGAGAGTCTGAGCAGCCTGGCGCCGCCGGACTCCTCGTCCTGGTACCCGGAGAGAAAGAGCGCGCTGTTCGCCTCCGGCAGGATGCGTGCCGCCCACTGCACGGCGGGCCCTCCGGTGAGCATGCCCGACGTGGTGATCACCACTCCGGAGGTGAACCGGTCGAGATCGTCGGGGCGGTTGGCCCGTGTCACATTCCCGCCGACGATGCGCAGCGGGGAGTCATGGTCGGCGGTGATGGTTTCAAACGATGCGGTGATGTCCGCGGCCATTCCGTCGAGCAGCACCGGTACGTGGGGCAGCCTGCCTCGCATGATCAGCGCGAGTTCTTGAGCGCGACCGAGCGCGAAGGCGGGAATGAGAACACGCCCACCGGCCGAGTGGACGTCTTCGACGGCTTGGATCAGGTCGTTGACGCGAGTCTCCCGCGCATCGTGGATTTCGCCGCAGCAGGTGGACTCCATCACGAGCAGGTCCGCCTCGTGTGCCACGTCCGGGATCCGGTAGCCGTCCACGGTCTCCTGGCGGAATCCGGAAATATCGCCGGTGATGACGACGCGCTGGTCACCGGCCTGGACGACGACTCCGGCGGCTCCGAGGATGTGGCCTGCGGGGAAGAGTTCGAGCGTGATGTCCCCGATCCGGCGCCGCACGCCGTATGGGACCTCCTCGCAGCGCTGGGCCGCGGCCTTGACGGCATATTGCTGGTAGAGGGTCTCGCCGCTCGCTCCCCAACTGTTGTAGGTGTGTTGTCGCCGGTCCATCAGCTTCGCGGAGTCGGCCCACATGGTGGGCATCAACCGCACGGTCGCCGGGGTCGCGATCACTCGCAGTTGCGGAATCCACTCGACCAGTGCGGGAACATATCCGCAGTGGTCCGTGTGAGCGTGGGTGACCACCACGGCGTCGATCGGTCCGCTCAGGGCCTGGTCGATATCGCGCGGCGGCTGGGCCGGATCACCTGGGCGCAGTCCGGCATCGACGAGCAGCCGGGTGCCTCCGGCTTCGACGAGTACGCAGGAGCCGCCGATCTCGGTGGCGCCCCCCAGGGGCAGGACGCGTAGCTGGAGTTCCCGGGCGACGCTCACCCGAGGCTCCGGCCTGACGTCCGGAGGAGACACGATCGCCTGGAGCGCCGCGACGAGCGTCTCGGGCTCGATGCCCGCGGTCTTCGCCGCGAGCGCGAGAAGCGGAGTGACGGCAGAGGGCGGCCGGTTGAGTGGATCTAGGCTTTCGGCGTCGCCGTCGGGTGTGCCGGGTGAATGCCGCAGGGTGCTGAGGAGACCGGCGGCGGTCGCATGCGGATCACCGAGACGCCGCTGGAGGGTCGACACCTGGATTCCCAGCTCCTCGGCGCGCTTTTCGGCGTCCTCAAGAGCGGCCCTGGTACTTCGAAGCTCCGTGGCGGTGTGCTCGTTCCGGCCGATGACCCGCTCCAACCGGGCACGTAGGTCGTCGACTTTTCTCTGGTGTCTCCGTAGCCGGGTCTGCTGGAGGCGATTCACTCTGTTCAGCTGTTCCGCCAGCCGGAGTCCCGCCTGGCGGACATCGTGGTCAGCGGAGAGCAGTAGCGTCGCGAGGGCCCGTGACTCCGGCTGGTCGGGAATCCGGAGATCTCTTCGAAGAAGATCCCGAAGTCCTTGGAACCTGACCAGTGCCTCGATGAGCGTTTCCCGCTGGGCGGTGACGAACTGATCGACGTCGTGTTCCCGTCCGGCCAGGGCGGGCCGGGACAGGAACACCTCGGCCACCGCGCGGAGTATCGGCAGCAGCGGATCCGGTGTCACCGAGACTGCTCCATCCGCCGGGTCGCGTTCATGAGGACGGATTCGCGTTCGAGCTTTCCGTCGGTGCGGGGTACGAGCGCGCCCAGCGTACGGAGCACCTCGACCAGGTCCGCGGTGGAGATGTAGCCTTCCTCCCGCAGACGGGATTCGGAAAGCGGATGTCCCTCCTCCTCCGCTCCGGCCAGAGCCAGCAGGTCCGCGATCGTCTCCGAGTCGTCGGCGATCTCGGTCAGCCGCACAAGCTCACGCCAGGCGGACCCCAGAGCCGTACCGGAGAGAACCCCGGTGGACCTGACGAAATCATCTGGTCTTTGGTGGAGATATGTCCGGCAGGTCTCCAAGGCGTGTTCGCGGTCGATGTCGGGCCTGCTCAGGTCCTGGATCACCTTGCTGATCAGAACCGGCCACCCGCCGGTGACCCGCAACAGTGCCCCCTGACTGGTCTCGTCCTGGAATCCCAGCCCTTCCTCGTGCATCCACTGCCGAACTCCTGGCCGGTTGAACGGCTGCAGCTCCACGAGGTTGGCCGTGCTGGTCAGATCGTCGATCTCGTCTGTGGCCATGTCCGCCCCACGGCCGACCGTCAGCCACTGCAGGGCGTGTTCCGGTGGGGCGATCACGGCGATGGCGAGAGTGCCGCCGCTGGACAGCGAGACCGCGCGAGAGGCCGAGCGCATGATGCCGGTCCCCTTGATGTGCGAGAGGCCGGAAAGATCGACGATGACGAGGTTGTGTCCCGAGCTGTTGCCGGCCCGCTGTATTGCTCCGTCGAAGGTGAGGCCGTTCTCGCCGACCCGCCATGTCTGCGCCTGGCCGTGCCTCCTGGCCTCGTCCTGAAGCGCGGACGCCACCCGGTCGAGCTGCAGCGCCTTCGAGCCGGCGATCAGGTGAAGCACGTTCTGCCGGCGCAGCAGCCAGGAGACCTGACTGCCGGTCAGCGGGGAACGCTCTCGGTGTCCCAGGTAGGCGGCACGGTAGGACTGTGCGTCGAAGGAGTCGGCCTGCTCGAAACTCTCGGCCTGTTCGAGGACGGCCTCGACCTCGTCGGCGCCGCCGAGCAGGTTGAGGATATGTGGGGTGCGCAGCCGGTAACGTTCCCGATCGGCGGCGAGAACGCCGAGGTTGACGCACTCCTCCAGGAGCCCGCGGAAACCGTCACTGGAGGAGTCCTTGAACCCTTGGGGCCACCATCCCTGACAGGAGGTCCGCAACTCGCCGGCCGTCATCGTGGCGTCCGCGCCCGCGTCGAGAGAGTGGAACGCCACCACGTAGGCGATGACCTTGTACCGTTTGTCCAGGTTGAGCGTCAGCTCGAAGCGGTCACGGAACCCGCGGGCCAGTTTGTTGTCCCGCCAGACGGCGTCCACATCCTCGCGGGTGATCTCGTAGGGCAACGCCGCCTGCGGGGCGGGAAGCCGTCGCAGGCGGGTCAGCAAGGACTCCGCGAAGAGCTGGATCAGGGCGGGGGCGTTGTTGGCCTCCGCGATCACCCGTGAGGCGAGGGTGGCGGGGAAGCGCAGGCCGAGCGCGGCCAGTGGCCTGGTCAGCAGGTTGAACGCGTCCTGCGGGTCGAGCGGCCCGATGGCGATGTGTGCTCCGAGATGTGCCAGTGGCTGGTTCGACAGGCTGTCGAAGCGGGCGGTCTTGTGCAGCCCGGCGAAGACGACCTTCACCCTGTGGTCGGTCTCGTTCATCAGGTTGCGCAGGGCGATGACGTTGCTGAACGCGCGCCGAGCGTCCTCGTTGAGGAACTCGTCGGCCTCGTCCAGCAGGATCAGCAACTGCCGCGCCGGATCCTCCTCGATCCACCCCTTCACACCGTGGCAGATCTCCTTCGGGTCGGAGAGTGTCCTCGCCGACTGCGGAAGGATCTCGGCGGCGGCGAGTTTGCCGGCGAGCATGGGCCAGAGCGACTCCACGGGGACCATCCGGCCGATGTCCTGAATGATCTCGAAGATGATCTTCCGGTCCGGATCGGACCTCCGGATCTGCCGCTCGGCCTTGCGGAGCAGGGCGGACTTGCCGAGCTGCCTGCCGCCGTAGACGAACGAGGAGCCCGTCCTGCTCATGACCTCCTGCAGTTGGTCCGAACGTCCGTAGAACATCTCCTCCGGCACATCTCCGGTGGGCGCGTACGGGTTGGCGGAGCTGAACGGCGCGAGCAGGCTCACCGTGGAGGTCCAACTGGCCTCGGGCAGTAACGCGAGATAGCTGACCGCGGCGTCGTCGATGACGGCCGTCACCGGAATGGGGCGTTTGCGGCTGACCGCGATCAGCTGGCGCCGCTGCTCCACGGTGAGAACACCGAAGTAGAAGACCAGGACGGTCTGGCCCTCCGGCTGTTCCTTCAGCCATTCGACGACCTGCTGCGGTCCCGGGGATTTCCACACGAGCAGCAGCTTGAGGCGGCCACCCGACGGGCTCATCCTGGATCCGAACGCCGGCAGCAGGGCCTCGCCTATCGTGCTGACATTGCTGAGGGCGACCCAGGTTCGGTTCTGCGCCTCGTTGTGGCCGGCCTCCTGGTCGGCCTCAAGGCCGATCATCTGTAACACCGCCGCGATGGCGCTTTTCAGGTTGCCCGCGGCCTTGGGGCCCTGGGACATGGTCTGCCAGAAGCGCAGACCGTATTCCGACACTCCGGACCGGCCTCTGGGGATACCGGAGACCGACAGCCCCGCCTGTGTCAGGACGTCGCCCAACTCGGGATCGGTGACGTCGTTCTTGAACTTGAGGGCGTCCTTGAGCTTCTGGAGCCAGTCGTCGCTCTCTGGCCGCTGCCGTCTCGATGAGCGGGAGGACATGCCCTCGAAGGCCCTGGGGAAGTGAGGGAAGAACCTGCTGAGATGGTCGACGGCGTCGGAGCGTTCGGGAAGCGGCTTGCCAGCCTGTGCCTGCGCGATGAACTCGTGAGCCGTGGTCAGGTCGCCTACGTCGATGAAGCCCTTGATCCGCTCCTGAACCTCGGCGACGTTGGAGTTCTCGGCGCTAAGGACGTCCAGCCGCTCATGCTCCACGGCGATCCTGTCATCACGGATTTTTTCCGCTTCCCGCTTCAACTCCTCTAAAGCGTGGAAAATGATGCCGAAGTCATCCCGCTCGTCACCGGCCAGTGTCTGGAGCGTCGCGGAGAAGCGGGTCGAGGCGATCTCGGGGAGCACACCGTCCCGGCGCCACTCCGCGATCTGGTCACGGATGTCCTCGATCCGATCGCCGCGCTCATGCCTCGCGGCGGAGACGAGTTTCTCCCGGCGGCTTCGGAGCTCGGCTGCGAGTTCCTGGTCCTGAGCGGACAGGACGGCGATGACAGCTCGAGTGCCCTCGTGATCGCCGAGATCGGCGCGTGCGAGAAAGGCGGTGTGCCAGTCTCGGCCACTTTCACCACACAGGGGCGTGAGCAGGCTCAGGACAGGGGTCTCGTACGGGACCAGGGTGTCGGCATCGACTCTGATCGCGGGAGAGAACAGGAGATCGCCGTTGAGCACATGGGCGATCGGGGGCTCGGACTCCGGCGGGGGACCTCCGTCCAGCAACCTGAGGGTGTCGCGGATCAGCGTTGAGGCGGCCAACGCGGCAGCGGCCAGGGGCTCCGCAGAGTCGGCGAGCCGTACGAGCTCCTCCTCCGCCTGAACCCTGTTGTTGTTGACTACCGTACGAAGGTCGTTCAGCGCCCCGACAACCGAGGGAACGCCGAAGCTGTCGGTACGCAGCGCCTCCACCTCGTGGACGGCCGTCACCCAGGTCGCCACGATGTCCAGAGCTCGGTTGACCTTCTCCACCAGCTTGATCCGCGCGCTGGAGTGGATCCGGCTGCTGCCGCGGTTCGACGTCCGCTCCTTGGCCGCGGCGTCGATCGTCCGGTCGATCATGTGACCGGCACGGAGCTCCTTGAGCTTCGCCCTCGCGTTCCGCATCTCGGACTCGTCGTCGCGAGCCGCGACTGCGAGCAGAGCACCCAGAGGGGCGTTCTCCTGGAGCAGGAATTTCCATACCTCGGTGGCCCGTTGAAACTTGATCGTCTGAGAGGGGGCCTCCTCAAGAAACCTCAACGCGGCCAAGGAGGCGTCTTTCCGGTTGTTCTCCGCCTGCGAGGCGTTCTGCAACCTCCCCGACAGACCCGGCACGAGATAGGCGCCGTCCTTGGCGACCTTGGCGAAGGCCTTTCCGTACGCGGTCAGCGCCGGGAAGTCGGAGACCACGGGGGAGAGGTCCTCAATCAGCGGGGCGGTCTCCGGGGTGGGATGGATCAGACCGGCTCGTATCGCCGCGGCCCAGCCGAGCAGCTGCCCGGCCGTGTCCTCGGCGAGGGCCTTCGACGTCACGTTCGCGGCCGATTCGTTGAACACGGCTGACAGCCGTCCGGCGAACTCACTCATCTCGGCGGCCATGGCAGCACACCGTCGTGCGTTGACCTCGGCGCTGGGGCGGCCCGCTGCCACGCGAAGCCAGGCGGCCAGACCCAGTTGTCCGGTACGGATCGCCTCCGCCTCGGCCTCGGCCGCCTCCGAGGGAAGTCTCGCCGGATGGTCCGTGGACGACGGAGAGGGAGAAACATGGTCGATCGCTGTTATCTCAGGGCGCGCCGGTTCCTCAGAGTCCTCGTTCACCGGCGTGATCCCGGCCGCGGGGTCGGCGGGGAAATCGGGGGAGGTGGGACCGCCGGTCACCGCTATGGCAGGTTCGCCCGGGGGAGTCCGCTCCGACTTCGCGGGCTCCCGAACGGACGTCTCCGCCGGCCGCGTCAGCCCTTCCTCCAGGAAGGCGTCCAGGTCGGCCAGCTCATCCTGATTCTCCGTGGGGGGAGGGAGAGCGGAGCCCTGAGCCGGTGACGGCGTTTCCGGCTCGTCCGTCGCGGGGGCCGTTCCTCCGTCGTCTCGCTCGTCCTCGCCAGGCTGATCCTCCTCGGAGAATCCGCTGTCCGCGGGGGTGGGCGAGGCGATGTCCGGTCGCTCGGGAACCGTCAGCCGACCTCGCACCGCGGCTACGGCCACGGCGGCCCAGCTGTCCGGCGCTTCCCGCCTGAACTGCTCCTGCAACTCGGATGTTCGGAGGAAGGCGTCCTGGTCATCGCCGTCATCGGTGAGGCGGATGAGCTCGGCGAGCGTCTCCAGGATCGGAGACTCCCTGCGGGCGGCGGCACGGACCTCTTCCAGCAGTGTTTCCAGGACGGGTGGACCCTCAAGGTGAGCCAGCGCGAGTATCCGGCGACGTTGGGAACTCGCCGCCACGACATGGTCGAGAGTCTGCTGAAGGGCGGCCACCGTGCCGTCGGTGATCGTGGAGTTGGCCGCCGATGCGAGCCGGTCCCGCAGTCCGTCGAAGCCGGTGACGCTCCGCGCGATCACTTCGAGATCGCGGTCAAGGGGCCGGCGTGCGTCCGCGCATGCTCGCTGCACGTTTCCGGCGGCCTCGGCGGCCTTCAACAGCGTCTGGCGCAGACGGCTCATCTCTTCTCGTAACGCCTCGATGGAGTCCACGGCGGCAGGGGGCGTCTCACTCGTCGCGGATTCTTCTGGCTCTGTCGTCAACTCGAACTCTTCGGGCTCGTAGTGGTCGGGCGCTTCGATCGTGTCGGGATCCGAATCCTCGGCTGTCGCCGAGGGGAGAGACCAGAGGGCCTCGCGGAGTTCGGACAGCGAGATCGGTGTTTCCGGGAGATCGGGATGCAGGGTGCGCAACCCCTGCCAGGCGGTGCGAACCTCTTCGGCGGCATTCGAGCCCATGCGCTCGGCGGAGGGGACGAGCAGGGCGAGTGCCACCGGAGACAGCGGAACGTCACACCGGCAGATGTGTGCGATGACGAGATCGGCGAAGTTGTCGGTGAGGTGCCTCGTGTTCGCCAGTGTCTCGGCGAAGACGGGCGCCGAGGACATCACCTCGGCGGCAGAACCTGGCCGTAGCAACCTCGTGCAGGCGTCCGTGGTGAGCTCGTCGTGATTTCCGAATCCAGAGAGAAAGGGCAGGCTGAGAACGTTGATGAGCGACGAACTCCGCTTCCTGTCGCTTCCCCGGAGCGTGTGCACAAGATTGGTCGCCGCTGATTTGCTGATCGACCGCATATCAGACAGCCCCACATGTCGCAGTATTTCCTTGCGTAAACTCGGGGGGTACCCGGCGACGCTGGACAGGAGGTCATCCACGGTGACCCTGGCCGCCACCTCCGCTACGACCAGATCGATATCCGTAAACGCTTTTTGTTCCCCGCCATAACCTAGAGGTGCGGTGTGGTGGTTATGTGGACCTTTCTTGGTGCAGTGCTGCACTGTCGGCACCCCCACCTTCCGTATTGCTGGCCCATATCGTATGGTCGTGTGCCGTTGAATTCCGTGTTTAGCAATAAAATGCGGTCATCTGGGAGAGAGGGTTGGATCGTAAGGGGCGGAACGTGATTCGGTGTGCGCGTGGCCCGCGACCGGCGGACGGAACCAGGACGCCTGTCTGACGAGTCGATGGCCAGGTCGATCCGCCCGGTGACGGTCGCCCTGTCGTGGGGGCGGGTCACCTCTGTCGTCCGGTGGCCCTGGTCGGGTTCGCCGTTGATGTGGCGTCATCGAACTCTCCGGGGGCAGCCACACGCCTGTGCTCGTACGGCCTGGGCTTGGGGGCGGGAAGCGGGTAACCCGATCGGGGGTGTGCCGCGTCACACTGAGAGATACTAGATCGTTCCTGATTATATGTGAACTAAGCGCACGAATATTTTTTCTGTGGACATAGGACACATATATGGCGTACAGTCCAGTTCGCGCCCTTGACGGAACGGCTCCTGGGCGATCGACTTTGCAGGTCCTTTACCCCCGTTGGCCCCCGCCCGGTAAACCTTCCCCCCGATGATCACATCCCCTCGATCACGGAACGACGGCCCGAGCGCGGGAGCGGCGGGGAGCCGTCGGCGAGGAGTGAATGGTGACCAGCGCGACCCCCCTGAGCGCGACCCAGCAACGACCGGGCATCGGAGCCCTGGTGGAGATCCGAGGGCAGCGCTGGGTGGTCAGCGAGGTCGACGCCGGCGAGCCCAGCACCCTGGTCGGCCTGCAGAGCGTCGAGGACGGCCGGTACGGCGACCGGCTCGACGTCGTCTGGGAGATCGAGCCCGGCCGCCGGGTGCTGCCCAGCGGCTCGCTGCCCGATGTGACCCCCGAGGGCTTCGACCCGCCCGAGCGGCTGGCCGCCTTTCTTGACGCGATCCGCTGGTCCGCGGTGGCCAGTGCCGACGTCAAGACGCTCCAGGCGCCGTTCCGCTCCGGTGTCGCCATCGAGAACTACCAGCTGGAGCCGGTGGCCCGCGCCCTGGACGCGCCCCGGGTCAACCTGCTGCTCGCCGACGACGTCGGCCTCGGCAAGACCATTGAGGCCGGGCTCGTCGCCCAGGAACTGCTGCTCCGCAACCGCGCCCGTAGCGTCATGATCGTCTGCCCGGCGGGGCTGACCCTCAAGTGGCGCGACGAGATGGCGGAGAAGTTCGGCCTGGACTTCACCATCGTCGACACCGAGCGCTGCGCGACGGTCCGCCGCACCCACGGCAGCGCCGCCAACCCGTTCAAGGTCTACCCGCTGACCATCGTCAGCCTGCCCTGGCTACGCGGCCCCAAGGCGCAGCGCCTGCTGAACGAGGTGCTCGACTCCTCGGGACTGGAGCGCCGCTTCGACCTGCTCATCCTGGACGAGGCACACCACGTCGCCCCGGCCGCCCCCAAGCAGGTCTACGCGGTCGACTCCCAGCAGACCAAGCTGATCCGCCACCTCGCCCCGCACTTCACCCACCGGCTCTTCCTCTCGGCCACCCCGCACAACGGCTACCAGGCGAGCTTCACCGCGCTGCTGGAGATCCTCGACGACCAGCGCTTCGCCCGGGGCGTCGACCCCGACCAGGCCGCGGTCAAGGAGACGGTGGTACGCCGCCTCAAGCGGCACATCGTCAACGGCGACGGCAGCAAGCGCTTCCTGGAGCGCGCCGCGCAGGCCATCCCGGTGCACTACCCGGAGGACGAGCGCGAGGCCCACGAACTGCTCAAGGTGTTCGCGGAACTCCGCCGGTCGCGGCTCAACCGGAGCCGGAAGGGCCGCAAGGCCGCCGACCTGGTGACGCTGCTGCTCAAGAAGCGGCTCTTCTCCAGCCCGGCCGCCTTCGCCCACACTGTCGGCGTCTACCTCAGCACCGTCACCACCCGGCCGGTCGAGACGGACGATGACGATGACGCCCCCGAGTGGGTGCAGGACTTCTGGGAGGAGACGGCCGTCCTCGACGACGAGCCGCTGGCCGAGGCCGAGGACGACGCCATCGGCATGGCCGCGCCGCTCCAGGGCGCCGCCACCGAGGCCGAGGTCGAGCTGCTCAACCGGATGCGTACCTGGGCGCTCGACTACGCCGCCGCCCCCGACGCCAAGGCCCGCGAGCTGATCACCTACCTCAAGGCGGTCTGCCGCCCGGACCGGCACTGGACCAACGAGCGGGTCGTCGTCTTCACCGAGTACCGCGACACCCAGCGGTGGCTGACCGAGCTGCTCCGCCAGGAGGACCTGGCCGGGGACCGGCTCGCCATCCTGCACGGCGGCATCGCCGCCGACGAGCGCGAGCAGCTCAGGGTCGCCTTCCAGACCGACCCGGCCGAGCACCCGGTACGGATCCTGCTGGCCACCGACGCCGCCAGCGAGGGCATCGACCTGCAGAACCACTGCCACCGGCTGATCAACTACGACATCCCGTTCAACCCCAACAAGCTGGAGCAGCGGATCGGCCGGGTCGACCGGTGGGGCCAGCAGCACAACCCCGACATCCGCCACTTCGTCGGCACCGGCTGGGAGCGGGCCGTCGACTCCTTCGAGGCCGACCTGGAGTTCCTCTCCCGGGTCGCGCAGAAGGTCGCCCGGATGGAGGAGGACCTCGGCTCGGTCAACGCGGTGCTGGCCGACGCCGTACAGAGGCGGATGCTGGGCGGCATCCCCGACTACGACGTGGAACAGGCACCGCAGTCGCAGACCGTGCAGGCCGAGACCGACGTCGGCGAGCAGGTGCGCAGGCTCCGCGCCAATATCGACGACACGAAACGCGAGCTGGACCTCAACCCGGTCAAGGTGAAACGGGTGGTCGACACCGCGCTCGGCCTGGCCCGCCAGCAGCCGCTCCGTAGGCACGTCGACGACAAGCACCTCGCCGAGGGGCTGTACGACGTGCCGCCGCTCACCGGCTCCTGGGAGCGCGCCACCGCCGGGCTCGCCGAGAAACTCCGCAGGAAGGACGAGGTGCCCAGGCAGCGCCCGGTCACCTTCGACGAGCAGGCCACCTTCGATCCGCAGGGCCGGGTACGTGACGACGTGGTCCTCGCCCACCTGAACCACCCACTCGTCGCGATGTCCACCCGGCTGCTCCGCGCCGCCGTCTCCAACCCGGAGATCGACCTGCACCGGGTGACCGCGGTGGTCAGCGACGATCCCGCGCTGGAGACCACGCTGGTCGGCGCGTTCTTCCGGTTCGTGCTGGTCGGCGGCGACGGTGTCCGGCTGCACGAGGAGGTGCTGCACGCCGGAGGCTGGATCCCGGAGAGCGGCCGGTTCCGGCGGCTGGACAGCGTGACCGCGCTCGGCACCCTCCTGGGCCGGGCCCTCGCCGATGGCACCCCCGCCTCCGCCCCGGTACGGCACCGGGTGGCCGCGCTCTGGCCGAAGGTCGGCGAGGCCGTCCTGCAGTCGATCGACTGGCGGGTCAACGGCAAGGACCAGAAACGCGACCAGCTGGAGCGCAAGCTCGTCCAGCGGATGGAGGCCGAGCAGGCCCGGCTGACCGCCAACCTGGCCCGCTTCGAGGGCACGCTCCGCGCCAAGCTCGCCGAGAACAGCGACGAGGACGCGCTGTTCAGCCGGATCGAGGCGAGCCGGAACAAGGAAGAGCTCGACCAGTACCGCAGAGACCGCAGATCCTGGGAGGACCGCTTGTCCCGCCTTGCCGAGGAGCGCGACCGCGAGCTCGCCACCATCGCGGCCCGCTACCGCGACCCGCAGCCGCACCGGTTCCCGGTGGCCGTGGTCTTCGTCGTGCCGAAGCGGGAGGCCACCCGATGAGCCGGGGCAGGACGTTCGGCCGGGAGCGGGACGCGGTACGCACCCACCAGGAGTGGCTGAGCCTCGTCGAGGTGTCGGGCCCGTTCCTCAGCGTGCCGGTGCTCCGCTCGGCCTGGCCGGAGCTCGACTCGCTGAACAGGGCGGAGCTCGACCGGCTCCGTCTCGCGCACGCCACCTGGCTGGCCGGCCGCGACTCCAGGGACCGGGCCGCCGTTCGCCGGGCCTGGATCGGCCACGTGCTGCGTGAGCTGCTCGGCTGGGGCGACGCGGTACGGATCGGCGGCCTCGACGAGCTGACCGTCCAGGTCCCCGAGCACGACACCACCCTCACCCCGCACTTCGCGCTGACCGTCCCGGGCTCGTCCTCCGCCGGGCCGAACCCGGGTGCGATCGGGACCATGCCGGACTCGGGCGTGATCGAGGTCGCACCGGACTCGGGCGCGGCCGGGACCGCGCCGGTCTCGGACACGACCAGGATCGCGCCGCGCCCGGTCGCGGCCGGGGACGTACGGCTGCTCGGCATGATCAGCAACGACCACCCGATGGTCCGGATGCGCACCTCCAGCTGGGCCGCCACCCCCGTCGACCGGATGGCCCAGCTCTGCCGCCACCACGGCGTCGAGCTCGGCCTGGTCACCGACGGCCGCTGGTGGACCCTGGTCTGGGCGCCCCGGGGCGGCGTCACCACCACCGCCGTCTTCGACGCGATCCCCTGGCCGGAGGCCGCCGAGCGCGACGTCCTCCGCGCCTTCGTCTCGCTGCTCAACGCGGACCGCTTCTTCTCGGTACCCCAGGCCGAGCGGCTTCCCGCGCTGCTCGCCGCCAGCCTGGACAACCAGGAGGAGATCACCGAGGCCCTCGGCGTCCAGGTCCGCCAGGCCGTCGAGCTGCTCGTCACCGCGATCGGCCGGGCCGGCGTCCGCGACGACATCACGGCGCACGAGGTCTACCGGGGCTCGGTGACCGTGATGATGCGGATCGTCTTCCTGCTCTTCGCCGAGGAACGCGGCCTGCTCCCCGCCGACAACGAGGTCTACGCCACCGCCTACTCCGCGGGCCGGCTCTGCGCCGAGCTGGAGCAGCTCGCCATCGACGGCTCCGAGACCGAGCTGGAGAACAGCAACGCCGCCTGGCACCGGCTGCTCGCCGTCTTCGCGGCCGTCTACCGGGGCGTCGACCACCCCCGGCTCAGCATGCACCCGCACGACGGCTCGCTCTTCGACCCGGACACCTTCTCCTGGATGCCGCTGAACATCGACGACCGGACCGTCCTGCACATGCTCAAGGCGGTGCAGTACGTCGAGGTCGGCACCGGGAAGAACCGCGAGCGCCGCAGGCTCAGCTTCCGCTCCCTGGACGTCGAGCAGATCGGCTACGTCTACGAGGGACTGCTCTCCTTCGAGGGCTTCCGCGCGGCGGACACCGTCGTCGGCCTGATCGGCAAGGCCGGCAAGGAGGCCGAGGTCGAGCTGACCCACCTCGAAAACCTCGCCGAGGGATTCGGCGGTACGACGGGCGAGGGCTTCGCCGCCAAGCTGGCCGAGCTGCACAAGGACACCGGGCTCGGCACGGCCGGTGCCGTCGCTCGAAAACTGACCCCCCTGGACGCGGCCGGTGAGCTGGAGGCGACCCGGAGACTGCTCGCGGCCACCGACGGGGACGCCGAGCTGGCCCGGCGGCTGCTGCCGTTCGCCGGGGTCATCCGCGACGACCTGCGCGGCCTGCCGCTGGTCATCCTGCCCGGCACGCTGTACGTCACCGAGTCGGCGCTGCGGAAGAACACCGGCACCCACTACACGCCGAGGAAGCTCGCCGAGGAGGTCGTCGAGGGAGCCCTGGAGCCGCTGATCTACATGGTCGGCCCACTGCAGACCGCCGACCGGTCGCAGTGGAAGCCGAAGACGTCTGCCGAGATCCTGAAGCTCAAGGTCGCCGACATCGCGATGGGCTCGGCCGCCTTCCTGGTCGCCGCGGCCCGCTACCTGGGCGAGGCTTTGGTCGAATCCTGGTCCCGCGAGGGCGACGAGCGCGCGGTCGCCTACCTTGACGGCCGCGAGGCCGACCAGGTACGCACCGTCGACGCCGAGGCGGACCCGCTGGTCATCGAGGCCAGGCGCCAGATCATCGAGCACTGCCTGTACGGCGCGGACATCAACCCGATGGCCGTGGAGATGGCGAAGCTGTCGCTGTGGCTGGTCTCGATGGACCCGGCCCGGCCGTTCACTTTCGTGGACGACCGGTTGGTGGCGGGGGACTCGCTGCTGGGCATCACCTCGATCGACCAGCTTGAGGTCATGCACATGAACGTGGAGAAGGGCCGGAAGATCCACGAGGATCTTTTTGGCTGGACGGACGGGGTGCGCTCGCGGGTCGCGGAGCTGGCCGAGAGCCGCCGGGGGATTGCAGAGATCGAGCTGGGGGACGACCCGCTGGCTGCATTGGCTAAGAAGCGGGCACGGCTAGGGGAAATAGAGGCCGCTTCGGCGCAGCTTCGGTTGTTCGCGGACCTGACGGTGGGAGCGGCGCTGGCGCGGGAGATCTATGATGTCAACAGCCCGGATCGGGACCTGGAGGGCGACCACGGTCGATCCGGCTCGACCGAGAAGAGCAGAAAGATAAGCGCCGATGTCGCCTCGCTCCGGGCTGCCGAGCTTGCCGACGCGGTGAGCAGGAGAGCGGAGCGGGCCGAGCTGGTCGCCTGGGAACAGCGTCGCAGATGGCTGGCCACCGACCAGGTTGACGGCTCCTTCGACCGTCATCCGATCCACTGGCCATTGGCCTTCCCCGAGGTCTTCGCGAGCCAGGTCACCGAGCTTCCCGAGAGCGGGGAAACCCTAGTCCGACCGAGGTCGGCCGGTCCCGGCTTCGACGCGATCATCGGGAACCCGCCGTTCCTGGGCGGCAAGAAGCTCACCGGGGCGATGGGTGTCGCCTACCGGGAGTACCTGGTCGAGGCAATAGGCTGTGGAGCCCGGGGAAGCGCCGACCTGGTTGCCTATTTCCTGCTCCGAGCCCATGACCTGCTGAACGGCGGCGGCCAGACCGGGCTGATCGCGACGAACACCCTGGCGCAGGGCGACACGCGAGAGGTGGGTCTCGACCAGCTCGTGAAGGGCGGCGTGACGATCCGCCAGGCGGTGAAGAGCAGGCCGTGGCCGTCGAGGAGCGCGGTGCTGGAGTACTGCGCGGTGTGGGGCAGCCAGGTCCAGCCTGGCGCCGAAGCCAGACGTTACGCGGACGGGGTCGTGGTTTCCGCGATCACCCCTTCACTCGACCCCGAATCCCGGGTCAGCGGAAACCCGTATCGACTCGTTTCGAGTAGCGGCATATCGTTTATTGGGTCGTATGTTCTGGGACTTGGTTTCACCATGGAACCCGATGCGGCCCGAGCGATGATCGAGAGAGACCCGAGGAACGCAGATGTGCTGTTCCCGTATATGAACGGGCAAGACCTCAACTCGCGACCCGACTTTTCCGGAAGTCGCTGGGTGATTAACTTCCACGACTGGCCTGAGGAAAGGGCTAAAGGTTATCCAGAGTGCTACAAGCGAATAGTTCGCCTAGTTAAACCAGAGCGAGAGCGGAATAAGAGGAAGATCTACGGCGACTATTGGTGGCACTATGCAGAAAAGCGGCCTGCAATGTTGCGGGCTATCGCTACACTAGATCGAGTTCTAGTTATGGCTCAGGTAAGCAGAACCGTAATGCCTGTAATGGTGAAATCTGGGCAAGTGTTTGATCAGAAGCTTGTGGTGTTTGCTACGAGCGATGAGGCATTTCTTTCGCTATTGTCGAGTGCTCATCATTACTGGTGGGCGATTAGGTACAGCGCAACAATGAAGGCTGACCTCAGTTATTCTCCTTCGGATGTTTTTGTAACTCTTCCCACTCCTGAACTCACCCAAGAGATGCGAACTCTCGGCAAACAACTCGACGCTTTCCGTGGAAACTTCATGCTCTCCCGCCAAGCCGGTCTCACCGCCACCTACAACCTGGTCAACGACCCCAAGAGCGAAGACGAGGACATCGTCGAGCTTCGCCGTATCCACCGGGACATCGACGAGTCGGTCTGCCGCGCCTACGGCTGGGACGACCTGATCGATCAGCTTGACCACGGTCACCACCCCGTGGCCCGAGAGACCCGCTACACGGTCGGCCCCTTCGCGCAGCGGGAGTTGGTGGACCGGCTGCTGGAGCTCAACCATGCCCGCTACGCAGAAGAGGTCGCCCAGGGCCTGCACGACAAGGGTGCCAAGAAGAGCCCGCGGGGCAAGCCCAAGGCCAAGGCGAACACCGACCAGGAAGACCTGTTCTGACCGGGGCAGGGCGAGGGGGCCTCGGCGCTCCTCTCGGAGAGCAGGTGCCGGGCCTCCATGCTTCCGAATATGGCTTAAAGTGCTTGCCTGATCACCGTTGGCGAGGCACGCTGGGGAGTGCCGCGCCCCCGGTGGGCGTTGGAAGTGAGGCCGGGACCACCGATGGAATCGGGCACCCGGCTCTCGCGCCTTTTATGGCTCAACATGCTTGCCTGGTCATTCTTGGTGAGACGGGCTGTGCCGCACTCTCTGGGGTGCGGAAGTGAGGCCGGGCCTCCCGATGGAATCGGGCGTCCGGCCTTCGCGCTGTCCGGCCTCGAGTCGACGGCCGCGTGGGTACGCCTGTTACTCCAAGCGAGTTGACGGGCACGGAAACGGGCCTGTTCGCCGACCTCGACCACGCCATCGGACACGCGCCGTTGGTCGAAGGTCCCGCCCACTGGGCGGGACCTCGCTTTTTGCGACAGGCCGGCGGTCTTGGATCTTCTCCTCGCGGGACTCGGTCCTGTCGGTTTTGGAGTTCTTCGGGGCGGTCAGGGGAGAGGGTCGAAGTCGCCGTTTTTGATGCCGTTGATGAAGGTGGTCCACTCGGTGCGGTGGAAGATGAGGGTGCCGCCGTCGCGGTTCTTGGTGTCGCGGACGGCGACGTCGTTGCCGACGAACGCCATCTCGACGCAGCTTGGGCCGCTGCCGCTGAGGCTGCTCTTGCGCCAGTGTGCATCGGACAGATCGGGCTGCTGCATGCCCTGCTTCCTTCCTCTATCGATCTTCGCGTAGAGATGCGAGTAGCGAGGCCGTGTCGGTAGGACTGAGCGCTATCGCGCGAAGATGCTCACAAATGTGGTTGTACTGCTGAATATCTGCCTCTTTTTCAAAGAACAGATCGCCAGCCATGCTGTCAATGTGAATTACGTCGGAGCCCTCCGTGGCGAACTTCAGGACGATGAAGCTACCGGGCATCCCAGGATGGGCTCCGGCGGAGAACGGGATGACCTGGACGGTGATGTGCGGACGTCGAGCCTGCTGAATGAGATGCGTGAGCTGGGCGCGCATGATGGCGTCGCTGCCGACCGTTCGGTGTAGAGCGGCTTGGTCGATGATTGCCCACAGTCGCAGGGGAGTCTCGTGCTCCAGGAGAGCCTGGCGCTGCATCCTGGCGGCGACGAAGCTGTCAACCTCTGCGGCGGTGGCGGTTGGCAGTACGCCCGGGATCACCGCCCGCGCATAGTCCTCGGTCTGCAGCAGACCGGGGATGAACAGCGACTCGTAGTTGATGGCCTGCTGGGCTTCGGCTTCCAGGCTGATATAGGCGCTGTACTTGTCGGGGAGGTCTGCTTCGAGGCCATGCAACCACCCGCGCTGCTTGGCCTCCTTCTGCAGCGTCACCAGGTCGGTGCGCTGGCTGCCGGTGACACCGTAGGCGTCGAGCAGGGCGTTGAGTGTCCGGAGTTGCGGCTTGGTCTTGGCCGTTTCGATCCGGTGGAGCGTAGCGAGGTTGACGTCGGTCTTCTCGGTCACCTCGGCCTGGGACAGTCCGGCCTCCTGGCGGAGGCGGCGCAGTTCGGCTGCCAGACGCCGCAGACGCACCGTTGGCGGTTGGCGCTTGATACGTGGCAGGGGTGTAACTGCCCCCAACTCATCCTTCTCCTGCATCTTTGGCACCTCTCTGGACTATGCGGGCAGTGTAAGAGCCTGCATTGCATTTACTTATGGTGATGGTGCATGCTCTCTCCGTAAGCCTTCCAGGCGGCATCCCCGGTGGAAGGCGAAACGCATGATTTCCCTAGACGGCCGGGCGGACAATCTTTCCTCCCGAGGCGGCCCACCCTGTATCGGGTGTCCGTCCGGCCCCAGCGGTACGACCGGCGATACATCTGCGACGCTCCCCGGCCGTACTCCCATAGGACCGGCACCGTGTCCCCGCCCCCCGTGGGGTGAGCGGCGTCCCCGGCTGCGAACGGTGCCGGTCCTATGCCCGACGTACCGACCAGGAGCGGGTGAAATGACCGGTGCCATCAGCAGCACGCAGTACCTCAAACTCTCCGTCTTCCCGACCTCGCCCTACTACGCCCGGGTCCACGTCCGGCGCGTACTGGAGAGCTGGCACCGGGACGACCTGATCGAGACCGCCCAGCTCATCGCCTCCGAGCTGGTCTCCAACGCCATCACCGCGCACACCGCGTGCCCCGACGCCGCCAAGGCGATCCCGTACGCCGACCCGGACCAGATCTGGATGGACCTCTACCGGATGGGCGAGGCCGTCGTACTCCGCGTCTGGGACGCCAGTCCCCTCACCCCGGTCGTCCGCGACCCCACCCCCGACGACGAGAACGGCCGCGGCCTCCACCTCGTCGACCTCCTCGCCGCCGACTGGGGCTACTACCGCCCCACCCCCGGCGGCAAGATCGTCTGGTGCACCCTGGCACCCCCACCACCGCCCGGGGAGCGGATTGAGTGATCGTCGCACTCCCATCAAATAACGAAATGTAATCATGCCAACTCGGAAGGTTAGAAATCATGGGGTGTCGTGCCCCCTGTGCTTGCCGACCGCGTTGGCTACGTTGATGAGTCGATCCATGATCGGCCCGGTCTGTACCTTCTGGCGGTGGTGCTTGCCAAGCCTGATGCCTCCGCGCAGGTGGGTCGTGAGCTCTCGGCGCTGATTCCGGCGGCACGCCGGGTGCACTGGCATGCCGAGGATGATCTGACCCGTACCGGTCTGGTGAAGACCGTCTCTACGATGCCGGTAAGCGCGAGGGTTTACGCCTGCATGTTCGACGCTCCCGGCCGCAAAGAGGCGGCGCGTGCCAGGGCGCTCAGCTGGATGGCTCTGGAGTTGGACACCGGAGTCCGTCACCTGACTCTCGATCGCCGCCAGGAGGCGCAGAACGCGGTGGACAGGCGGGTTCTTGGCGGACTGGCAGGGCGACCGCCCCGATTCACCCTGGAGCATCGGAGTTCGGCCGATGAACCGCTGCTCTGGCCGGCGGACATCGTGATGGGAGCGGCGGCAGCCCAGGTATTGGGCCGCACTTCCGTCTACGTGGAGATGCGGGGAGAGGTGCTGAGGTCGGTGAGTGTCGACAGGCCCGAAGGGGGCAATTAAAACGCGATGGCCGGGTGCCCGTCATGCGGCGGGAAACCCGGCCTCACTTCGCGGTTCGTACCCGACCGCGTATTACCTATCGTAGTTGCGTCGTCACTCTCGTCAATCGCTATCGGTGATCGAGTCCATGACGAAGGCCGGCGAGGAGCCGGAGGTGATCGCCGGTGAGCTCGGAGTCACCCTTGACAAGGTCAGAACCACCACCCGCATCCTCCTGGGCCACGCCGCCTGAAGGTCGCGGCCGCTGTTCGAAGACCGTGTCACATTCCTGGAAGCGTCGGCCTCCCTGGCGGGTCGGCGGTCGGTCTATGGCCAGCCGGTACCCGTCGGTTCTGGAGGGATCTCGTTCTCCACAGGCTCCGGGGGAGGGTCGCTCTCGATGCCAGGACCGTACAGAGGTCACCGGGGCGGGACCAGAACAGCGCACGGCAGGGTTTCCTACCTCACCGTGAGTCAGCAGCGCTTGTTCTGCGCTCGTTCGTACCGTCAGTAGTCGACATCGCCCGGGTCGCGCCTTTGTGAAGTTGTGTCCCCCCTCCATCGAATTGATTTTCGATGGAGTATCGGGTGTGTTCCGGTCTGTATGGAGGCGTTGTCCGAGCGCTCGCCAAGGATGGAGACACCGCATACTCAACCAGCGTTGTCGGCGCACTCAACCAGGACATTGAATATGTAACCGGGGCAAAATTTGGCGATCGGCGATTCCGTTGAGTGGAAGATCCTGGCGCGAATAGCCGTAATGATACGTTAGGGTTGCGTTTAAATGCGCCACGCGAACTTTGTCTTTACTATTGACCTCTCGTGATTGCTATGTTATTTTATGTTCAATTTGCATATAGCTGCCACGGGAGTGGCGAGAAGAGGAGTGGTCGTGAAACTGACCATGCTCTGCAAAGATTCTAATTCCGGAGGGCAGGGTTGCCCAAGCGTCTACCTGGCGGACAGCGGCGAGATGGTCGTTCAGGGTGTTCAGGTGGACGAGGCAACAATGGGGGAGTTGGCGAACCTGCTGCCCGGTGAGACCGCTGTACGAATCGACCCCGAAGTCATCCTCGGTGCGATTCGGCGCTACCAGGCCGACCGGTGACGGCGGACTCGTGTCGGCCACAAAATTTCTATCACTGAGCGATCCCCGATTCAATAGCCTTTTTGTTGAATTTCGCCACACTGCCTATCGCCTGGAAACCCTGCAGGCATATGACGTCTCGTACGAGCAGGAGGCGTTCGATCGCTTTCTCGTCGGCGGGCCGCGTGGCCGGTTCTCGGGAATCGAAGACTGGGTTGACATGGTCAGGGCAGGGGTCGAGGAAGGAAAGCGATTCCATCGCGTTCATGTGTTGATGGAACCGCTGTCGGATTACATTCGCTTCGAATGCGCGTGGTCCTATCGGTATACGGTCGCGGCCGGCGAGGACGTCAGGGTCATCCCGGTCGATGAGCATGAATGGCCGGAGGGCCTGCCCAGAGTCGACTACTGGCTCTTCGACTCCGTCCGGCTGCTAATCATGAACTACACCCCGGAGGGGACCTTTCTCTCCGCTGAGTTGGTCGAGGATCCACGAAGGATCGTGGAGGCGAACTACTGGCGTGACCAGGCCGTCGGACTGTCCGTTCCGTTCTTGGAATATGCGGCAGGTTACGACGACCTGATGCTCGGGCGACGGAAATGTGAGTGCTCTCGACCGGGATGATTTTTCCTTCACTCCACGGGCGGCGCACACCGTATGCCGGAGATCCGTGGCTGGTCGTCTTCGGACAGTGGGAGTCGGGTTGAAGGACGGGCAGGCGCTAGGCACCACGCACAACGAGATCAGCGGTGAGTCGGGGGCGGCAGTACAGGCGGGGACCGTACACGGTGGCATCCATGTTGGTCCGGCGGTGCGGGGGATATTCCCCGGGCCTCGCCAACTGCCCATGGATGTCACCCAGTTCGTCAACCGAGAAGAACAGATGGCCAGGTTGGACGCCCTCCTGCCATGCGACTCACCGGAGAACGGCCGGCGGGCGGGCGCGTCGGCCGTCATCTCGGCGATCGCGGGGACACCGGGGATCGGTAAGACCGCCCTGGCGGTCCACTGGGCCCACCGCGTGCGCCACCACTACCCGGACGGAGACCTCTACATCAACATGAGGGGATACGGTCCGGGTCCCGCGGTGAGCGTCGGCCAGGCCCTCGACTCCTTTCTGCGTGCGCTGAACGTCACTCCGGACCGGATCCCCGCGGACTCCGAGGAGCGGGCGGCGACATACCGCTCCGTGTTGAACGGCAAGCGTGTTCTGGTGGTCATCGACAACGCGTTGTCCGTCGAGCAGGTGAGGAATCTCCTGCCCGGCTCTCCGACGTGTACAACACTCGTGACCAGTCGCAACACGCTACAAGGACTTGTTGTTCGAGAGGGTGCGGTACGTATGGTCATAGATGCTCTCTCGCCGGCTGAATCGCTGGAACTGCTCAGGAACATAGTGGGAGCAGAACGGATAGATGCGGAGCGGGGTGCCGCGGAGAAGCTGGCAGCACAGTGCGCCTATCTTCCATTGGCGTTGCGCATAATAGCCGAACGCATAACAAGTCATCCATACACCAGTATGGCGGAATTCGCGATGGAACTCGCGGACGAGCACGCCAGGCTCGACGCACTGGGGATCGAGGATGACGAGCTAAGTGATGTGCGGGCAGTGTTCTCGTGGTCGTACAAGGCGCTCAATCCGGACCTGGCGCGAATGTTCAGGTTCCTTGGTCTGCACCCGGGTTCCGAATTCAGCGTTGCGGCCGCAGCAGCCCTGATCGGAGCGGACCAGAGGACCACGCGACGGCTGATAGACGCGCTTACGAGCAGTAACCTGGTGCAACCCGTGGCGCCGGAAAGGTATCTTCTACATGATCTGTTACGGGTTTACGCCGTTGAGCGGGTGAATGCTGAAGAGACCGTTTCGGTGCGTATCGCAGCCGTAAGAAGATGCCTTCTCTGGTATCTCGTGAGTGTCTACAACGGGCACAGGGTCATTCTGCCGGGATTTCACAGCGTTCCCATCGATATTGACGGCGTGCCGATCACCCATCTCCTGTTCGATGACGTCGACAGAGCCATGCAGTGGTTCGAGCGGGAGAGAGGTAACCTGCTCGACGCCCTGGCTATGGCCGTGAAGACCGAACAGTTCGACATAGCGTGGAGATTTCCGGCAGTGATGTACGGCTTCTTCGAGCTCCGTTCGTATTGGTCGGACTGGCGTGAGATCCACACTGTCGGGGTGGAGGCCGCCAGGTCGATCGGTGACCGATATGGAGAGGCCTGTAACTATTTGGGGCTTGGTGATGCGAACTGGTTGCTCCGACGCCTCGATGAAGCACTCGTGTGCTACCAGAACAGCGCTGAGGCAGGACGTGAGGTGGGAGACGGCTGGGTTGAGGGCTTCTCACTGCGGCAGATAGGGGCCGTTCTCCAGGAGACCCGGCAACTGGACCGGGCGATAGAGGTGACCCAGGAGGCGATCAACGTTTTTCAGGCGATCGGGGAGAAAAGAGGGGAGGGGATGGCCTGGCTCAGCCTTGGAAAATGTTACGGGTCACTCGGAATGCATACCGAAGCGGCCGACTACTGTCGTGTGGCGCTCGGTCTGTTCACAGAGATCGAGGACGGATGGAGCCTCGCCTGGGGCAGGTGTGCTTTCGGGCTGGCCCTGAAGGAGTCGGGCTCGTACGAGGAGTCGCGGGACAGTTATCAGCTCGCGCTGGCAACGTTCGGCACCTTCGAGGACGGGCTCAACGAGTCACGGGCCCTGATCGGTATCGGAGAGGCGTACCAGGGCATGGGGCAGCGGGGAGAGGCCCGAGCTTATTTCAGAAGAGCGGCTGCACTCCTGGAGAATCTGGGCGATTCGGATGCCGCTGACCTCTGGGCGAGGATCGGCCCGCTGAACGACTCCGGCTCATGACAGGGCCGGCTGTCTCCCTCCGCGCCGGCGGCAGAGAACTGGCTGTTTCCTGTCACGCCTCCATCCGAAGGCTGCATGATGAGATCTTCCTCCGGCCACCTTTCGTCTTCGGGGAGCGGGCGTCGCAGGAGCACGAGGACATGCTGACCACGATCCGGGAAGACCTCACCTTCGGGATCTCCATCGCGCTGTCCGGTGCGGATGTCGTGGGTTTCACATACGGACATCGTCTGCCGACAGATCACCGGTGGTGGGAGAGCTTCACGACTCCGGTGCCCTCCGAGGTCACGCAGGAGTGGGACGGGCGGACCTTCGCGCTGATCGACATCGGGGTGAGCGAACGGTGGCGGGGGAGAGGCGTCGGCCGTCGCCTGGTCGACTCGCTGCTCGGCCCCAGACAGGAATCCCGCGCGGTGCTTTCGGTGCAGCCGGACGCGACCCAGGCGCACGCTTTCTATGCGGCTTCGGGCTGGCAGCTGATCGGCAGAAAAGGTCCGATACCAGGGGTTGTGCCGCCGTTCTGGGATATCTACCGCCTTGATCTGGCGACCGACTAAGCTTGTCCGGTTTTTCCGCCGGTTGTATATCTTTCGTCAGGTCTGATCGCTTGGTGGTTCCCCGGCCGGTTTCCGGTATGTCCCTTCCGTGGCATCGGTCGGCGAGGAGCCAAGGGTGATGGGTCCGGTGAAGTCGAGCCCCTGGAAGACGGGGCCGTGCACGGTGCCGCTGACGTTGTTCGTCACGGTGTCACCGCTCGGAGTGGATACCGAGTCGGCGTTCTCCGACGACGTTTCGGGAACACGCCGGGCGAGTGTGAGCGCGTAGACGGAAAGCCCGACACCGATGACGCCGGCCAGGCTGCCCACCACGCTGGCCAGCTTGTCCGCCTCGTCAAGCCCGACCACCGCGAAATAGCCGCCGAGCCCGGCAACGACCAGGCCGACTGCGAAAGCCACCGTCCAGGTCAGCGTACGGTGCCGTCCTGTCATGTCACAGGCCTCGTCTCTCGCGTAGTGGTCGAGCGATGAAAGCCGCCGAACCCAGGATCTTCACCGGGGAAGAGCCCGTCAACCCCGCCCTCGGCGGTGGGGATGTGGTGGCGAAACGCAGAGTTCTGTGCCGAAACCGAGATATGCACGTGACGGCGACCCCTGGAGAGTGTCACTAGTTGTCCGTTATCACAATTTCTGTCTGCTTTTTGTGGGAGCCACGCCAAAGGGCAAGTCAAATCTGTTCTAATGAACGGCTAAAGAATGAGCTCTGCGAGAGGTGTCGGCGGGCGTGATAAACGACCAGGAAGACCTTTTTCCGGATTTAGGCGACAAACAGCAAGGGCTCGATCTTGCAGTCGGAAACGCGGATAAACCGGCCCAAAAGGAACAGGTGCCTCCTGGTCTGGACACCCCGCAGGCGTTCGAGCAGGGCACGTCCTTCCAGGTGCGTGACGCGTTCGAAAAGCTCGTCCGGCTGGACCTACTCGGGCCGTGGGGCGGCGAGACCGAGGAACTGCCGCGCGGGACGTCCGGGCCGCGGGAGCGCTACCTCGTCGGCATGCTCGGTCCGAAACCCTCGCACCGGTCGGCCCGGGAGGACGCCGGGGAGCAGCCGGAGACCGAGATCGGGGTCGGCGGCGACGGCGCCGAGGGGGAGCTGCCGGAGGTGCTCACCCCGCAGAACCTTGGCCGCATCTGGGCCTCGTCCATGGGACTGTCCTTTGCGGTACCCGACGACATCGACGCGCTCGCCGTCACCGCCTCCTGGGGGCGTTACACCAAGGCCGAGACGATGGTCGAGGATGCCAAGGGCAGGGAGCGCACCGCCTCGACCTGGACGCGCAAGCAGGTCGACCACGCCAGAACGGTTCGGCTGGACGGGGAGCCGTCGCAGCGGATCGCGCTCACCATGGAACGTGCCGAAGATCCGGGTGTGCTGCTGGCGGTGGCGGTCCGGCCGCAGGGCGACGGCCGCCGGGTCGTCGAACTGACGCTGATCAACCAGCAGATCGAGCCGGAGCGCGCCGCCGACGTCGCCTGGCTGTTCCAGGTCGAGCTGACCGTGACCGCCCCCGGCGCCGGTGTCCTCGCCGCCACAAGCACCGCCGCCACAGGCGCCAACGACGTTGATCCCACCGCCGCCTGCGTCTTTCTGCCGATCGACGACCCGGTGGACGACCTGGAGGCGGTCGGCGACGACCTGGAGGAGCGGCACCTGCGGCTGCTCTACCGGCACGAGCGCCGCTACGCCTCCGGCCGCAACGTCGCCGTACACGCCGACGTCCCCGAGGGGGAGCGGTGCGCGCGGGAGTTGCGTACCACCTGGTTGCCCGCCTACGACGTGCCCGCCACCGTCGCGCCGGTCGGCAAGGGGACGGCGCTGGCCGAGGTCGAACTGTCCATGGACGCCCTGGCCACGGCCTCGCCCGAGGAGCTCGCGGCCGGGCTGCGCCCGCTCGCCGACGGATACGCCACCTGGCTGGACGGGCAGAAGAACCGGATCCCGGATCTGCCCGAGCCGCTCCGCGAGGCCGCCAAGGACGCGGTGTACAAGGCGGAGCAGGCCGCGAAACGGATCCGCGACGGCATCGAACTGCTCACCGACCCCGACCGGAAACGCCACCACCAGGCGCTGGCCGCGTTCCGGTTCGCCAACACCGCGATGGCCGCGCAGCGCCGCCGTACCACGGTCGGCAAGCTCCGCGACGAGCTGGGGCTGAGCTACCCGCAGGCCATGGCCAAGGTGGCGGAGCAGGGGAAAGACGCCGCGTCGTGGCGGCCGTTCCAGCTCGCGTTCGTGCTGCTCAACCTGCCGTCGCTGACCGACCCCGAGCACGCCGAGCGGGCCGCCGACGCCTCGGCCACCGTCGACCTGCTGTTCTTCCCGACCGGTGGCGGCAAGACCGAGGCGTACCTCGGCCTGACCGCCTACACCTTCGCGATCCGCCGCCTGCAGGGCACGCTCGGCTCCGGTGCCGACGCCCGCGACGGTCGGTCCGGGGTGTCGGTGCTGATGCGTTACACCCTGCGGCTGCTCACCGCGCAGCAGTTCCAGCGGGCCGCCGCCCTGGTCTGCGCCGCCGAGGTGCAGCGCCGGGAGGATCCGGCGACCTGGGGTGAGGAGCCGTTCCGGATCGGCCTGTGGGTGGGCGGCGCGGTCTCGCCGAACTGGTTCAAGGAGGCAGCCGACCAGATCCACGAGGCCAGGGAGGCACCGGCCGGTCGTAAGACGAACGTGCTGCAGACGCTGACCTGCCCGTGGTGCGGGGAGAAGCTGACCGGGGATCGCAACCTCTTCACCGACGAGGACCGCAGGAGGGTGCTGCTCTACTGTGGCAGGGGTCGCGAGGGCGAGGCCGACCCCTGCCCGTTCTCCCGGATCGGCGAGGATCTGATGCTCGCCGCCCAGTTCGACGACATGGAGGAGATCGCCGCGCGCCGGGACGGGCTGCCGATCCTCACCGTCGACGAGGAGATCTACCGGCTGGTGCCCAGCCTGGTCATCGCCACCGTCGACAAGCTGGCGCAACTGCCCTGGCGGGGGTTCGCCGGTCACCTGTTCGGCCGGGTCAGCCAGCGCTGCCCCCGGCACGGCTACCGCCACACCGACCTGGACGAGCAGATCGGCTGCGGCGGCAAGCACCACGCCAAGGGGAAGCTGCCCAAGGTGGTCAGCCGCCCGGTCCTCCGGCTCCGCCCGCCGGACCTGATCATCCAGGACGAGCTGCACCTGATCTCCGGCGCGCTCGGTACCACGGTCGGTCTGTTCGAGGCGGCGGTGGACGAGCTCTGCACGTGGAGTCCCCGCCCTGGGAACCTGACCGGGCCGAAGATCATCGCTTCCACCGCGACCACCAAGCGGGCCGAACGCCAGGTGCTCGGGATCTTCGGCCGCCGGCTCGCGGTGTTCCCGCCGCAGGTCATCGATGTTGCCGACACCTTCTTCTCCCGGCAGGTGCCGCTCACCGAGAAGACGCCGGGTCGTCGCTACCTCGGGGTCTGCGCGCACGGGACGCGGCTCAAGTCCGCCGAGATCAGGTTGGCCGAGATCCTGTTCCTGGCCGGGCAGACCATGTTCGACCGGTACGGCGAGCCCGCCGACCCGTACATGACCGTCGTCAGCTACTTCAACGCCACCCGAGAGCTGGCCGGTATGCGCCGCTATTTGGACGACGACGTGACCACGCGGATCCGGACGCACGGCAGGCGCAAGGGGCTCGCCAACCGGCTCTCCTCCCCGGCGGACCTGCTCACCGTGGTGGAGCTGACCTCCCGGATCTCCTCGGGTGACATCAGTGAGGTGCTCAAGCAACTGGAGGTCGGCTTCGACCAGGAGACGGACACCTCGGGGCGCCGGTACGCGATCCGCGCGGAGTGGGCCGACGTGCTGAAGGAGAAGAACAGGGAGAAACGCCGGAACGCCCATCCGCTGGCCGAGCGTCAGCGGCGGCGTGGCACGGGCCGCCAGCCGGTGGACGCGGTGCTCGCCACCTCCATGCTCCAGGTCGGCGTGGACGTCTCCCGGTTCGGGCTGATGGTGGTCACCGGGCAGCCCAAGAACACCGCCGAGTACATCCAGGCGTCCTCTCGCGTCGGCCGAGACGCCGAACGTCCTGGTCTGGTGATCACGCTCTACAACTGGTCGCGCCCCCGCGACCTGGCGCACTACGAGGACTTCGAGCACTACCACGCCACGTTCTACCGCCAGGTCGAGGCGCTGTCGGTCACCCCGTACACCCGCCGGGCGCTGGACCGGGGCACCGCGGCCATGTTCGTCGCCGCGGTGCGCAACGCCGAGGAGTCGTACTCGCGCAACCGGGACGCCGAGGAGGTGCCGCTGTCCGGGCCGCTCGTCGGCCGGATCGTCGACCGGCTGCTGACCCGGGCCGAGGCGGCGGGTGACG
This sequence comes from Streptosporangium sp. NPDC001681, assembly GCF_040298085.1. Taxonomy (NCBI): domain Bacteria; kingdom Bacillati; phylum Actinomycetota; class Actinomycetes; order Streptosporangiales; family Streptosporangiaceae; genus Streptosporangium; species Streptosporangium sp. NPDC001681. Next base: position 57,062 of record NZ_JBEOZN010000047.1, read on the forward strand.
TCCGCGCCCGCGACTACCTGGCCGAACGGATCAAAGTGGTGACCGATGCCTGGGAGCAGGCCAAGGGCAGCGCGGCCCGGCTCGGCTACGAACAGCGCAAGAGCACCAAGCAGGAGATCGTGCTCGGCCTGCTGAACCGGGCCGGCAACGGCCGGTGGGACGCGTTGACCGTCGGCAACTCGATGCGCGAGACGGAGAACGAGCTCAACCTGCTGTTGCCGGGCAGCAGTGACATCTTCGCCGTGCCGTACGGGGCACCGGCCTGGACGTTCCAGCCATCGGACGCTGACGGCACGGGCGTGGAGGTCCCCGAGGGGGACGAGATGGGCGTGTCCCAGCTGAACGGGAAGGGCAAGTAATGGCCGACTCCGCACCGTACCTGCGCCGGGTGGGGGCCGTGCGTCCCAGCCACCTGATGTTCACCTCCGGCGTCGGCTCCATCGTCGACCTGCCGAACTTCTCGGTGCTGGTCAGAGGGTTGGACGACTGGCGCTACGACAGGCTCGGCGACAATCCGCAGGTCATCGTCGAACCCCGGCTGCTCGCCGCCGTGCAGGCGATCCTCGGCAAGACCGTCGGAGAGCTCAAGCCCGCTCCCTGGCTGCCCGGAACCGACACCAAACCCAAGGGAGAGGCCGCCAGGGTCGGTGTGCCGGTCATGCCGTTCCCGAGCTGGATGCGCTGCACCGCCTGCAACCTGCTGGCGCCGATCGACACCCAGGCGTTCGGCTTCAGGAACGACAAGCCGAGCAAGCCGCACGAGGCTAGGTTCTTCCACGAGTGCGGACGCGGCAACAAGGAACGCCTAGTGGTCGGCGCCCGTTTTGTGCTGGCCTGTACGGCCGGGCACCTGGACGACTTCCCCTACCTGGAGTTCGTGCACCGAGGCCAGAAGTGCGTCAAGGCGCCCAAGCCCAACCTGCGGATGGAGGACTTCGGCGGCAACATCGGGGCCAACGTGCGGATCACCTGCCAGCGCTGCGGCGAGGACCGCAACATCCGCGAGGCCATGGGGCGTAAGGGCAGGGCCGAACTGCCGGGCTGCCGGGGCCGCCACCCGCACCTGGGCACGTTCGCCGAGAACGGCTGCGCGCAGCAGCCGCACCTCGTCGTGGTGGGCGCCTCCAACCAGTGGTTCGCGCAGCCCCTCTCCGCGCTCGCCGTACCCAAGCCGGGCGCGGACGAGCTGGACGCCAGGGTCGAGCAGTTCTGGGAGAGCCTCCAGCATGTCCCCGGGGTGGAGATCCTGGAGTACATGCGACGCGTGGCGCCGCTCTCCCACGAGTTGGCGAAGTGGCCCGACAACGAGGAGGTCTGGGCGGCCATCGAGCGACACCGCGACAAGCTGGAGGCAGCGAGCGGTGAGGTACAGGGCCGGCTGGACCTGCTCACCCCCGAATGGCAAGTCTTCTCCGCCCCCACGCTTCCCGCGCCGACCGACGACTTCACCCTCCACCGGCACCCGGACGGCGTGCCCAGCCTGCTGAAGGGCTACTTCGCCGACGTCATCCAGGCCGAGCGGCTGCGCGAGGTCCGCGCGATGATCGGTTTCACCCGGCTGGACGCCCCCGACTTCGAGGACCCCGACCTGGTGACCCGGGCACCGCTGGCCCGTTTCAAGCCCAGTTGGGTGCCTGCGAGCGAGGTCCGTGGCGAGGGCATCTTCCTGAAGCTGCCCGAGGATCTGCTGACGGCGTGGGAGGGGCGGGTACGCGTCTCCTCCTACACGGATGAGCACAGCGGCCAGACGCGGTCGGTCCCGCACGAGCACCGGGAGGCGTACGGGCGGTTCCGTGACCACCGCTACTCCGACCGGATCCCGTTGGGGTTCGACAGGTACCGGGGCTGGCCGGATCTGCGGTACTACGCCCTGCACACCCTCTCGCACCTGCTGATCCGTACGATCGCGCTGGAGTGCGGCTACAACTCCGCCAGCCTGTCCGAGCGGATCTACGCCGGCACCGAGGACGACCCGCGCAGCGGGATCCTGATCTACACGGCGGTTCCGGACGCCGAGGGCACCCTGGGCGGGCTGGTCTCGCTCGCCGAACCCGAGGAACTGGTCCGGCTGACCCGCCGGGCGCTGTCGGAGGCCAGGCACTGCTCCTCCGACCCGCTCTGCGCCGAGCGGCTGCCCCGTGCACCCGAGGACTTCCTGCACGGCGCCGCCTGCCACGTCTGCCTCTTCGTCTCCGAGACGACCTGCGAACGCGGCAACCGCTTCCTGGACCGCAGGTTCATCGTGCCCATCGGCGACCCCGACCTGGCCCTCTACCCCGAGATCCCGTGACGCCGGACTCGCCCTTCGCCCAGGTGGCGGCCGATGCCGCCGCTCGGCTCGGACCGGTGCGAGTTCGCACGCTGGCCGAGCGGATCTCGGGAGACGGGCCACGCTCGGCGATCCCCTCGGCCGTCCCGGCCCCCGGATTCGCCGAGGTGGCGCGGGCCGTACTGGCGGCGCAGGACGCCGAGGGGATACCGGACGGGGAAGCCGCGGCGTACCTGCGGGGTGTCGCCGACGGGTACGCGCGGCACGCCGCCGCCCACCGGGTCGAAGCGGTGTGGAGCGGGCCGGGCACCCATTCGGTGCCGGTCCGGGCCACCGCGCAGGTCCTGGTGGACGTGGTGGGCGAGGCGTCGCACGAGCTGTTCCTGATGACCTACTCCGCGAAGCCGTACCCGCCGCTGCTGGACGCCCTGGCCGAGGCGGTGCGGCGTGGAGTCTCGGTGATGGCCGTCGTCGAGACCCTGCGGGGCGCGGGATCGGCACTGGGCGGCGCCGAGCCCGCGGCGGCGTTCGCGTCGGTCCCCGGGGTCGAGCTGTGGCACTGGCCGACGGCCAGGCGGGACGGGCAGGGGGCGAAGATGCACGCCAAGCTCGCCGTCGCCGACCGGCGGGTGCTGCTCGTGTCGAGCGCCAACCTCACCCAGTCCGGGGTCGCCAGGAACATCGAGGCCGGGCTGCTGGTATATGGCGGTTCGACACCGTTGCGGGCCGCCGAGCACATCGCCGAACTGCGTGCCAGGGGTGTGCTGGAGCGGCTGCGGTGAGCCGGGGAATATGTATGTTCTCCGGAAACCCCTTGGTGATTGTCAGAAAATACCAGGAGTCTCCGTGGAAGGCGGGCCGTTGTGGGTAAGCGGACGATTGTCGGAGACCGCTACGAACTGGACCCCACCTCCCGCCGGGCGGGCGGTATGGGGGAGGTCTGGTTCGGCTACGACAAACGCCTGGACCGGCCGGTCGCGGTCAAGTTCATCCGGATCGACAAACAGGCCGACGGCAGACCAGACGACGAACTCACCAAACGCTTCGTGCGCGAGTCGCGGATCACCGCCCGGCTCGAACACCCCGGGGTGCCCGTCGTCTACGACTGCGGATCGCACGGCGACGAACTGTACCTGGTCATGCAGCTCGTCAACGGATGCCCGGTCTCCTCGCTGCTCGACGAGACCGAGGTGCCCATTGGCTGGGCGGTGGCGATCGCCGCCCAGGTGTGCTCGGTGCTGGCCGTGGCCCACGCCAACTCGCTGGTCCACCGTGACCTCAAGCCGAGCAACCTGATGCTCTGCCCCGACGGAACGGTGAAGGTGCTGGACTTCGGCATCGTCGCCGCGCTCGGGTCCAACGCCGCCACGAAGCTCACCGCGACGGGGATCGTGGTGGGCAGCCCCGACTACATGGCGCCGGAACAGGCGATGGGTGAGGCCACCAGCCAGCGGAGTGACCTGTACTCCCTCGGAGTGGTCCTGGACGAGCTGCTCAGCGGGAAGAACCAGTTCGCCGGTCCCACGGCGCTGGCTTCGATGCGCAACCACACCGACGTTCCTCCCCGGCCGCTGCGTACCAGGAGACGAGAGGTGCCAGAAGGGCTGGAGCGGCTCGTCCTGTGGCTGCTCGCGAAGAAGCCGGAGAAGCGGCCTCACAGTGCCGACATGGTCTATCGGCGGCTGATGGACTTCTGCCGTGACCTGCCGGCCTTCCCCGGTTATGTGAACCTCGGCGCACCCCACCCGGTGCGGATGTACGCGGCCGTCGTGGGCCGGATCGCCTCCGATGTGCCCGTGGCGGAATCCGTCGTCTCCACCGTTGATCGGGCACCGGCCGGGAAGCCGCTGCCCGCGCCTTCACAGCCCGTGGCGGCGCGGGGATCGGCCGGGACGGCCCGGTCTGAGCGGCCAGGAGACGCCGAGGTTCCCCAACACGGCGGCGGCGATGTGTTGTCGGCCGAACAGCGTGATGCCAGGCAGGAGGCCATCGCGTCCGCCAGAAAAGACGCCGAGGCGCTCAAGGCCGAGTCGAGGTTCACCCAGGCCGCGGAGGTGCTGGCGGAGGCGGTGGAACCGGCCGTCCGTGCCCTCGGGCCCAAGGACTCCGGTGTGATCGACCTGCGAATCGAACTGGCCGACGCGCTGTTCCTCGGCGGGGACTACCGGCGGGCCGCTCCCGAGTTCAGCAGGCTGGTGGCCGACCTCGCCGACCGGGAAGGGCCCGAGCACGATCTCGTACTGCGCTGCCGCCTGATGGAGGCGAACTGCCACGCGGCGGTCGGCGAGACGAGCCTGGCCTTGGCCCAGCTCAGCGGGATCTTAGATGACGAGAGACGGTTCGGCGTCGACGAGGAACGGATCCTGGAGTTGCGGCGCCAGATCGGGCTTCTTGAACTCGGTTCCGGAAGGAGGTCGCGGGCGAAGGTCACGCTGAGCGACCTGCTGCGGGATCTCGAAGGTAGATACGGCTCCCGCCACCCCACCGTCGACAAGGTCCGGGAAATCCTGGAAAGCCTTGATAGCCGATAACCAGGGCGAGCATTCTTGTAGGTCGCTTCCACACATGAGAACCCCCCGGAGGACACGGCGTGCCGAAGCTCGGAATCGACAAGGACTTTCTCCGTGACTTCGGAAAGCTCGAACGATCCGTCCAGGACCGCGTCACGGAGATCTTCGCCAAATTCGAGCAGGCCACCCATGCCGGACTGCATCTGGAGAAGCCGAACAACGCGCGAGACCCTCGGTTCCGGACCATCCGCGTCGACAAGTTCTGGCGCGGGGTCGTGCTCGCCCCCGAGACCGGCGACTCGTTCACGCTGCTGAAGGTGCTGCCGCATGATGACGCCTACGTTTGGGCACAGCGCCGCAAGGCATCGGTGAACACGGCGACCGGCCGCATCGAGATCAGGGACGGCGCGGCCATCGACGCCACCCTTCCCGAACTGGCCAGGATGGCGGATCGGGCGACGCGGCGGCTGTTCGACGACGCGAACGACGCCGACCTCAGGCGACTCGGTGTCGACGAGCAGACCCTGGCCTTCGCCAGGGCGCTGACCGATGTGGTGCAGTTGGAGGCCGCCAGGTCCTTCCTGCCGCAGAACCAGTGGGACGCCCTCTACGGGCTGGCCGCCGGCATGACCCCCGAACAGGTGTGGGCCGAACTCGGCGTCACCGCCGGGCGTGAGCCGTACGACACCGAGGACATCACGGCGGCCGTTGAACGCACCCCCGAGCAGGTCGTGCTCGTCGACGGCCCGGATGAGCTGATGGAGGTGTTCCGCCACCCGTTCGCGCTCTGGAAGGTCTATCTCCATCCGGCGCAGCACCGGGTGGCGTACGCGGCCTTCGGCGGACCGGCCCGCGTCACCGGCGGCCCCGGTACCGGCAAGACGGTCGTCGCCCTGCACCGCGCCTGCCATCTCGCGCACCAGGGAGCCGGCCCGGTGCTGGTGACCACCTTCACCTCGACGCTGTCCGCCTCGCTGGAGGCCGGGGTGCGACTGCTGACCGACTCACCCGAGGTCCGTGACCGCATCGACGTGCGGCACGTCGACCAGCTGTCCTACCAGGTCTTCGCCGAACGGCACGGCCGCGTCGCCATCCTCAGGGACAAGGAGGAGAAGGACATCTGGCGGCGGATCGTCAAGCAGCTCGACGCACCCTTCACCGAGACGTTCCTCGCCGAGGAGTGGCGGCACGTGGTGCTCGCCCAGCAGGTGACCAGCGCCGCCGAATACCTGAAGGCCAAACGGGAGGGGCGGGGCCGAGGGCTGGGCTCCCGGCAGAAGGCTCAGGTGTGGCAGGCGGTGTGGGAGTTCGAGGAGGAACTGCGACGGCGGCGCGTCTGGACATACGAGACGATCTGCGTCGAGGCCACCCGGTTGCTCCGCGAGCGGCCGGAGCGGCCGTACCGGCACATCGTCGTCGACGAGGCGCAGGACCTGCACCCCGTCCAGTGGCGGCTGCTCCGCGCGGCCGTGTCCGAGGGGCCCGACGACCTGTTCATCGCGGGCGACACCCATCAGCGGATCTACCAGAGCCGGGTCTCGCTGCGGGAGCTCGGCATCGGGGTCACGGGCCGTTCCACCCGGCTGACCATCAACTACCGGACGACCGCCGAGATCCTCGCCTGGAGCCTGGGCATGCTGCGCGGCGAGCGGATCGACGACATGGACGGCGGTCTGGACGCCGGCCTGGACATGGTGGCCGGCTACCGGTCACAGGTGCACGGCCGGCCGCCGGAGCTCCGCGGTTTCCGCACCCAGAAGGACGAGTTGGACGCGCTCGCGGGCAAGGTCGGGGAATGGCTGGACGCGGGTGTGGCACCGGGGGAGATCGGCATCGCAGCCCGGTCCAACATGCTCTCCGACTCGGCGATCACCGTGCTGGAGCGAGCCGGAATCCCAGCGCGGTCGCTGGCCAAGGCCCCGGACGCCGAGGACGCGGTCCGGTCCGGGACCATGCACCGGATGAAGGGGCTGGAGTTCCGCTGCGTGGCGATCATCGGTCTCTCGGAACACCAGGTGCCGTCGTCGAGCGCGGTCACCTCGGTACAGGAGGACCCTCTGACGCACGCGCAGGATCTGCAACGTGAGCGCTGCCTGGTGTTCGTCGCGTGCACCCGGGCGCGAGAGCAGCTCCACCTCTCCTGGCACGGAACGGCCAGCCCGTTCCTGGCCGGTTTCGCCACGTGACTTTCAGTAAAAGATCAAGTGCAAGCCGTACGGCGACAGTTTAAGATCATCGGTTTCTCACGCTGAAGGCGGGACATGGCCAAGCTCTCGGTACTCCTCCACCAGATCGACAACGGCACCGTGCTCCTGCCGGAGTTCCAGCGGGGATACGTCTGGAACCGCGACCAGGTCCGCGGGCTGATGCGCTCGCTGTATCGCGGATACCCGGTCGGCGGCCTGCTGCTGTGGGAGACCGAGCCGGACCAGACCTCGGTACGCGGCGGCGCGACCGACGGCGGCGTACGGCTGCTGCTGCTCGACGGCCAGCAGCGCATCACCTCCCTGTACGGGGTGATCCGAGGCCAGGCGCCTGCCTTCTTCGAGGGAGACGCCTCGGCGTTCACCGGTCTCCGCTTCAACGTCGAGGACGAGAACTTCGAGTTCTACGGTCCGGCGAAGATGCGTGACGACCTCAGGTGGGTGGACGTGACCCGGCTGTTCACCGATGGGCTGGAGCCGTTCATCAAGGACTTCAGCTCCGTTCCGGAGTTCACCACCTACCTTGAGCGGCTCAACCGGCTGCGGCAGCTTCTCGACCGGGAGTTCCACGAGGAGAAGATCACCGGGGCCGACAAGGACGTGGAAGTCGTCGTCGACATCTTCAACCGGGTGAACTCCGGCGGCACCGCGCTGTCCAAGGGCGACCTCGCGCTGGCGAAGATCTGCGCGCACTGGTCTCCCGCCCGGCAGGTCATGCGCGACCAGCTGAAGCGCTGGGAGAGCGCGGGATTTGACTTCTCCCTGGACTGGCTGCTGCGCAACACCACGGCCGTGGCGACCGGACGGGCGGTGTTCACCGCGCTCGACGCCGTGTCGGCCACCGACTTCGAGACCGCCCTGACCAGGTCCGTCGGATACGTCGGCAACTTCCTCGAAGCCGCCTCCGGGCGGCTCGGCCTGGACCACGACCAGGTGCTCATGGGCCGCTACGCGATCCCCGTCATCTCCCGGCTGCTCCACCTCAGCCCGGGCGGCCGGTTCGCCGACGCCGTCCATCGGGACAAGGTGCTGTTCTGGTACGTGCACTCCGCGCTCTGGGGCCGCTTCGCCGGATCGACCGAGACGGTGCTCGCCCAGGACTACGAGGTCGTCAGGGAGTCCGGCATCGACGGGCTGATCGCGTCCCTGGAACGCTGGCGCGGCGGAAACCTGGAGATCCAGGCCCATGACTTCGACGGCTCCACCAAGGGCTCGCGCTTCTACCCGCTCCTCTACATGCTCACCCGGGTCAAGGGTGCCCGCGACCTCGGCAGCGGACTGGAACTGCGCGCCGAGATGCTGGGCAAGCTCACCTCGCTGCAGGTGCACCACATCTTTCCCAAGGCAGTGCTCTACCGGGCCGGCTACGACCGGTCGCAGGTCAACGCCGTCGCGAACTTCTGCTTCCTGACCCAGGACACCAACCTCATGATCGGGAAGCGTTCTCCCCAGGAGTACTTCGCGGAGGCGGAGGAGAAGCACCCCGGTGTGCTCGCCTCGCAGTGGATCCCGGCCGACCCCGACCTGTGGCGGCCCGAGCGCTATCCGGACTTCCTCGCGGCCCGGCGTGAACTGCTGGCGCAGGCCGTGCAGTCCTTCCTGACCGAACTCCGTAACGGGGCCTCCGCGGTGGCGGCCACCGAGCTGCGGCCGGTGACGGTGGTCGCGGACGAGCAGGACGATGTCCGTTCGTCCCAGGTCAAGGCCATGGCCGAGGAACTGGTGCGACTGGGGTACGCCGAACCGGCGCTCGACAGCGAGATCGCCGACCCCGTCACCGGTCGCGCGCTGGCCGTCGCCGAGGCCTTCTGGCCGGACGGGCTGCAGGCGGGGCAGGGCAGGCCCGTGATCCTGGAGCTCGACCCGGACGTCGCGGATCTGCCCCGGCTGGAAGAGCTGGGGTATGAGGTGTTCACCTCGGTCGACGCCCTGCTCGGTTACGTGACCCGTCGCAACGAGAGCGCCTCCGGGTCCTCGGCGGAGGAGCCTGTCGTCGGGGACGAACCGGAGACCGGGACGGCGGTGGACGTCGAGTTCAACGAGGCGATGCGCTCCGTCTACGACAGGGCGCGCGCCGAGGCGAACTACCACGCCACGTACTTCCTGAGCATGCTCGCCGAGCACGGCAGCCTCGCCACGGCCCGCAAGCTCCTACACGCGCCGGCGGTGTCCGACGGCTTCGCCGCCCTCTGGGAGCGCGGGCGCCT
>NZ_JBEOZN010000048.1:0-62151 GCF_040298085.1 Streptosporangium sp. NPDC001681
TCGTCGGGCCGACGAAAGTGCTCATGTAGTCCTCGTACGAGATCAGGTCGTCGTTGAACCGCAGGTATTCGTCGAACAGCGGCTTTCCGCCGCCGCTGAACTTGTCGTCGCAGTCGAGTGCGTTGCCGCCGAAGACCTTCACGCCCACGCCCTGCACGTGCTCGATCGAGGCCTTCACCATCGAGCAGTCGACGCCGAACAGTGCGACCGCATCCACCGATGCGGCGGCTGCTGCGCGCAGTTGAGCGTTGTAGACCGCTGGATCGGCCTTGCCGTCTACGAGCTTGACGTCCCAACCCAGGGCTTCCGAGGCCGCCACGAAGCCCTCGGCGGGGAGTACGCAGCCCGCTGCCTGGGTGCTGCAGGCGAGCGCCCACACGGTCTTGTCCTCCTGCGCTGGGGGCCCGGCGGCAGGCAGCGCACGGTCGGTGCCCGCGAACGCCGCCGCTGTGGCAGCCTTCGCCTCGTCGATCACGTTGGTGCTCGTCGACCCGGCAGAGTCGCTCGAGGACCCCCCGCACCCGGCCAGAGCCAGCGCCAGGAGCGGCGCACACAGCGCCGCAATACGAGTTCTCTTCATCCCATCTCCTCGATTCTTGCGGCCGCGGGTCCTGTAACCGTGCCGTCTTGTGGCAGGTCGATCGATTCATCCGAGTAACTCGATCGAGCTCTTCGGCACATCCCTGTGCCGACTACGTCCAGCCCTATCAACGTGATGTGACCCACAGTGAGGTACTGTGAGCGGTATCGTAGGAACGATTCTGGTACCACGTCAACCCTGTCGCCACGCGCTCCGCACGCATCGGCAGCGGGTTTCGGGCACGCCTGGCCACCGTTCGTCGCAGGAGCCGATCAGACGACGGATTAAGGGCACGCGGCAGCACCAGGAGCTGCGCGGTACGGCGTCAGGGACGCAGTGTTCAGGCCAGTCCGCGACGGCAGAAGTGCCCGAACAGCTCCAGTGCGTCGCCGCGTGAGGCGCCGACCCGATCGAGGACCTCGGGGTCTCGCAAGCGCCGAATCACGGCACCGAGCATCTCCGCCCACAGGGCGGGTGTCCCTTCGGTCACCTCGCCCCTCTGCATCGCCTTGCGGACGATGCTCTCGAGCTCGCGGATAGCGATCTCCTGGTGCCGGTCGTAGACGTGCCGGGTCGGTGCGTAGTTCTCGACGTCGTGGATGAACTGGCGGCTGGCGCGCCGATTGCGTTCGACCGACGCCGACAGGTAGGCCTCGATCTGATCGTGGACCCTGGCGGCGTCTTGCGCCCGCCGCAACGCGTCCTTACCCATGCCGTTGAAGAATCGGTCGATGACGCCGACCACGACCTCCTCCTTGCTCTGGCCGAGCTGGTAGAGCGTGCGACGCGAGGTGTGCGCCAGCCCCGCCATGTCACCGATTGTGAGGTGGCGGAAGCCCTCGGCGAGGAAAACCTCCTGAAGCGCATTGAGGACGTCGGCCTGCCGGGCTGAGAGCAGGTTCGGTCTCACATCGCTCATTCAGCACCTTGATCCCACGGTGGACGCCGGGCGGCCGACACGAGCGCACGGCGGTACTTTCCTGGCGAGGAGGATACCAGCGCAGCGTCGTCGCCGCGTCGCCAGGTTGATCACTTGCCCTGGTGGCGCTGTCTCCACCGCGCCATCTCCGCGAACAGCTCGGTCGCCTGGGAGGCCGGCGTTTCAAGGCGGGCACCCCGGTAGGCGTTGTAGACGGTGACCACCACCCGCTCCGCCTGCGGCCAACGCGCGTAGGGCCCGAGATCGAGACGCTCGACGGCTTCGCGCCAGGAGCGGCCCGCTGCCAGCGAGGTGTCGACCCCGTCGCGAACCACCGCCAGGTAGTCGCGCATCGTGAGGATGCCGTCGACATCGGTCACGGCCCCGTGTCCGGGGACGACGACCTCAGGCCCCAGCTCGATCATGTGGTCGCATGCGGCGATCCAGCTCGATATGGAGTCTGCCCACATGATCGGCGTACCATCGTTGAACAGCAGGTCGCCGGTGAAGAGAACCCCGCAGTCGGGGACGAAGGCGACCGCATCGCCGTATGTGTGTGCCGGCCCCAGCCGGCGAAGCTCGACCAGACGTCCCCCGACGTCGACGGTGCGTACCTCGTCGAATGTCGTGTCGGGGCCGCGCAGGATGATCCCGTCGAAGGCGAACGCGCCGAAGCAGTGCTGAAAGAACTCCGACAGGAGCGGCTCGTGATCGCCCGCCACCAGACCGGCCAGCCGCTCGGGGGTCGTACCGTGTCGCATCTCGTGCTCGGTGTCAGCCGTCGCATGGATCGTCACCTCGGGTCCCAGCAACTGGTTGCCGAAGCAATGGTCTCCGTTCGCGTGGGTGTTCAGCGCAGCACTAATCGGGTGTTCATCGGTCACCGAAGTCATCGCCTCGAGCATCTCCCCGGTCAGCTCCAGGTCGAAGAGCGTGTCGATGAGGAAGGACTCCCCCTCCCCTCGGACCAGTCCCGCGTTGCTCCAACCCCACCCACCATCGGGCAGCAGCCACGCCCAGACGTCCTCGCCCACACGGTGCAGCCCACGTGTGTACTCGACCACATTCACCAGCTCCTTTAGAATCCGGACGGCAGACGGTGGACCGGGACACCGGGAACGACTCTCTGCTCCGTCCGCCCCAGGAGGTCGCCCCCCAGGGAGACCACGTCCCCCGGCCTCAGCCAACGATCGAATGTGTCGGGATCCCCCGTGAGGTGCTCCAGCAGACACCCGCCGGGCAGGGTGCCGGAGCCGATGACGTCACCGGGGCGCAGATCAGTCCCCCGCGAGACATAGGAGACGATCTCGGCGAACGTCCAGTCCATGCCGGCGAGCGTCCCCCGAGCGATCTCCTGTCCGTTCACCGACGCCCAGATCTCCAGGTCCAGCGCGCCGTCGCGCACCGAGCCCGCGATCTCCTCGGCGGTGACCAGCCACGGACCCAGGGTCAGACCCGAGTCCTTGCCCTTCCCCTGGCCGATTCCCATCGCCGTGTCGAGCCGCTGCAGGTCGCGCGCCGTCCAGTCGCAGAACAGGGTGTAGCCGACGATGGCCTCCTGCGCGGCACGCAGGCCGAGGTCGCGACCCGTCCTACCGATGACGGCACCGACCTCGAGCTCGAAGTCGAACCAGCGCGAGCCGGGTGCCATCGGCACCTCGTCGTAGGGCCCGAGGATGGAGGACGGGTTCCCGAAGTAGAACGCCGGCACCTGGTGCCACACCTCCTCCAGATGAGGATCCCGACCGTAGGCACGGCGGCAGCCCCGGACATGGTCGAGGAACCCAACAGCGTCGCGGACCGAAGGCGGCCGAGGTAGCGGCGAGACGAGGTGGCACTTCTCGAGCGGCAGTACGTCGGACGGCGACCGCCGCAGGCGCGCGGCGACCTCTGCCATCTGGCCGCCGTCGATCACCTCGAGCAGGCTGGGCCCCCTGTCGTGCAGGTGGACGTCGTCCCCGACGATGAGCCCGACGCGCTCCTCGCCCTCGAGTTCGCAGGTCACCCAGCGCATGCGCGTGCCCTCCCTCTGCTCATGCCTTGGTGGTGGGTGCGCCGGACCCGGCCGTGTCCGCGCCCCACCAGTCCGGCTTGGGCGGCACGAGCCCGCCGTAGGCCTGGGACTGCTCTCGGATGTAGGCGCCGGACTCCTGGAGACCACGCGTCGCCTTCTCGAGCAGGTCGGCACGCATCCGTCCGCCGCACTTGACGACCTCTCCGCCGACGACCACGGTGTCCACGTCGGCGATGGTCGCGTTCATCACGATGGTCGAGAGCGGGTCAAGCGACGGGTTGAGCCTGGGTCCGCGGCGGTCGACGAGCACGAGGTCCGCTGCCTTGCCCACCTCGATCGACCCACACTCCGACTCCAGGCCCAGGCCGATGGCACCACCGAGCGTCGCGTAGTGCATCACGTCCGCTGCCTTGAGCTGAAGCCCCTCCATCTCGTAAATGCCGACCTCCTCGAGGGCCTTCTGGTTGCTCCGCGCGCGCTCGCCGGACAGCATCAACCGCATCGCGGTGAACATGTCGGGTGAGTTGTTGGACTGGATGTCGGTACCGAGCCCGGCCGCGACACCAGCGCGGTCCGCCACCGCGGCGATCGGGTACCCCATCCCCATGCCGAGCTCGGTCTCCGGCGTAGAGGAGACCTTGCACCCGAACTCTGCGAGGAGAGCCAGGTCTGCGGTGTCGGCGGTGTTGCAGTGGGAGTGCAGCTGGTGCGACCACAACAGACCGGCCTGGGCGAGCTGCTGGATTTCCGAGGGGTAGCCCGGCCGCCAGCGAGCGTTGGTGTGGGTGTGGATGAGGCAGTCGAGGTCTCGGCCCACCTGCATCTCGCGGGCGACCTGATCGATGCCGACCAGACTCATCTCCGTCGGCGCGATGCCGAACCTGACCCGGTCTTCGAGGTCGCTGGATCGGGTGTTGCGCACCCGGTGGGCGTCGGCGATCCGCTGCTCCACACTCGTGAACGTCCTCGTCGTCGCCGGCTGGTCGTACAGGCCGTAGCACCACACGCCGCGGATGCCCGACTCGATGAACGCCTCAAGACCGGCGTCGGCATGGTCCGGCGTGACGATGCAATGGTTGTAGTCGACCGAGCACGTCGTACCCGAGTCGAGCAGTCCGACGGCGGCTCCGAGCGTGCCGTTGTAGACGTCCGCCGCACGATGGATTGCGGAGTGATTCCGGCGGATGACCCAGACGTAGTCGGCGAGGGTGAAGTCGGCCGTCAGGCCGCGCATCGTGGCCTGCCACATGTGCTGATGGGCGTCGACGAATCCTGGGATGATCCAGGCCCAGCCAGCGTCGACGACTTCGGCGCCTTCGGCCTCCAGGTCTCTGCCGAGGCGCGCGATACGTCCCTCGACGACCTCGACGTCGACGTCCTGGAAGGAGCCTGCGCGTGGGTCTCCTACCAGAACCTGGGCACCTTGGTAGATGGTGTGGTTGGTCACCGTGCGCTCCTCCTGAGCTCGTCCTGCCGATTACGACCATCGGCGAAATCGCATGCCGTGCGGTCGAGTACCTCCTCGAGCGTGACGTCCGGGGCGAGCTCGACCAGATCAAGTCCCTGGTCCGTCACATCGAACACTGCGAGGTTGGTGATGATGCGGTCCACGACACGCCGCCCGGTCAACGGGAGGTCGCACGACCTCACGACCTTCGAACGGCCGTCCTTGGCGGTGTGGTCGGTGACGACCACGACGCGCTTCGCGCCGACGACGAGATCCATCGCACCGCCCATCCCCTTCACCAGCACGCCCGGAATGGTCCAGTTGGCCAGGTCGCCGAGCTCGGAGACCTGCATCGCGCCAAGGATCGCGAGGTCGACATGGCCGCCCCGGATCATCGCGAAGGACTGGTCGGAGCCGAAGAAGCTCCCACCCGGGTTGATCGTGACCGTCTGCTTCCCGGCGTTGATCAGGTCGGCGTCCTCCTCGCCCTCGACGGGGAACTCCCCCATGCCCAGCATGCCGTTCTCGCTCTGCAGCGTGACTCGCATGCCCGCGGGCACGTGGTTGGCGACCAGCGTGGGGATCCCGATGCCGAGATTGACATAGGAGCCGTCGACCAGCTCCCGGGCCGCGACACCTGCCATCTCCTCACGCGTCCACATGCGCCACTCCCCTCGTCGTGCGCTGCTCGATCTCCTTCTTCCGGGGCGAGGCGACGACCACCTCGTCCACGTAGATGCCCGGTGTCTCCACGGCGTCAGGGTCGATGAACCCCGGGAGGAGCTGCTCGGCCTCCGCGATCGTGACCCGTCCCGCCGTGGCGACGACAGGGTTGAAGTTGCGGGCGGTCCGGCGGTAGGTCAAGTTACCCGCCCGATCCGCGCTCTGCGCCCGGACCAGTGAGAGATCGGCGACGATCGCGCGCTCGAGAAGGTAGATGCGGCCGTCAATCTCCATCGTGGGCTTACCCTCGGCGACCGAGGTATGCGCACCGGTCGGGGTGTAGAAGGCAGGGATACCGGCGCCGCCGGCCCGAAGTCGCTCCGCGAGCGTGCCCTGCGGGGTGAACTCGACCTCGAGATCCCCGTCGAGGTACTGCTGGGCGAACAACTGGTTCTCGCCGACGTACGACGCCACCACCTTGCGCACCTGCCGGCCCTCCAGCAGAACACCGAGGCCCTTGCCATCCACACCCATGTTGTTGGAGACGATCGTCAGATCCTTCACTCCTGAGTCGCGTACCGCCTCGATCAGGTCGAACGGGTTGCCGCAGAGGCCGAAACCTCCGACCGCGATCGTCATCCCGTCGAACAGGTGCCGGTAGACCACCTCCTGGACGGACCCGAGCCCTCCTGCCGCCCTCACGACCGGTCCTCGAGCCCGGACGGCAGCACGACGGCTCCGGCGTCGACGTGACGCTGCACCTCGCGCTGGTCCATGCCGAGTTCGGCAAGGAGCGCCGCGCCGTCGCTACCGACGATCGGCACCGGCCGAGGGTCGCCTGCGGGGGTCCGGTCGAATCGTGGAACCGGCCGAGGCATGTGGCCACTGCCGAGAGCCACGTAGGTTTGTCGATAGGCGTGGTGCGGGTGCAGCGGTGCCTCGTTCATCGACAGGACGGGCGTGACGCACGCCGAGCTCGTCGCGAACACATCTGCCCACTCGTCGCGGGATCGTGAGGCGAATTTCTCCTGCAACCGCTCGATCATCACCGGCCACCGGTCGCGGTCCTCCTGGTTGGAGAACGCCGGATCATCGGAGAGTTCCAGTCCGTCCAGGAGGGCGGCGTAGAACTGGGGCTCGATACAGCCGACGGCGACATGCCGACCGTCGCTGCATTGGTAGGTGCGGTAGTACGGCGCCGCCCCGTCGAGGTGGTTGACCCCGCGCTGGTCCACCCATCGACCTTCGACGAGGTAGCCGTGCAGCATCGCCATGAGTGCAGCCGATCCGTCGATCATCGCCGCGTCGACCACCTGGCCGCGACCGGTCGTGCGAGCACTGACGAGGGCGGCGAGCACGCCATAGGCGAGGAGCATGCCGCCCCCGCCGAAGTCGCCGATCAGGTTCAACGGGACGATGGGGTCGCCGCCGGCCGGGCCGATGGCATGAAGCGCTCCGGTCAGGGCGATGTAGTTGATGTCGTGCCCTGGCAGCTGCGCCCACGGTCCGTCCTGCCCCCAGCCGGTCATCCGACCGTAGACCACCCACTGATGGGCGCGATGGACGTCGCTCGGGCCGATGCCGAGGCGCTCGGCGACACCCGGACGGAAGCCTTCGATGACGATGTCGCTGGCCTCGATCATCCGCAGTGCGACCGTGCGTCCCTGCTCGGACTTCAGGTCCAGCGCGATGGACCGCCGGCTGCGGTGGAGGACCGGGTGGAGCTCTGCTCCGGGGCGATCGATCCGGATCACGTCGGCGCCCAGGTCCGCGAGCATCATGCAGGCGAAAGGCGCCGGGCCGATCCCGCCGAGCTCGACCACCCGCACACCGTTGAGAGGCCCGCTGTTCATCGGCCGCTCCAGACCGGTCGGCGCTTCTCGGCGAAGGCGAGCGCCCCTTCACGAGCGTCCGCCGACTCCATGACAGGTCGGGCGACTTCCAGCTGGCGGTCGTACGCCTCGTCGTGGCGCCATGAGGGCGAGGTCATGACGATCTCCTTGCTTGCTCGCAGTGCCAGGGGCCCGTTGGAGGCGATCCGGTCCGCCATCGCCCGCGCTGCCGCGAGTGCATCTCCGTCCGGCGCCATGGCGTTGACGAGACCGACGTCGTGCGCGCGGGAGGCGCCGACCATGTCGCCGGTCAGGATCCACTCCATGGCGATCTGGTAAGGGATCCGCGCGGGAAGCTTGAGGAGCGCTCCGCCCACGGCGACCAGGCCCCGCTTGACCTCGGGTACGCCGAACCTCGCCGACTGCCCCGCAACCACCAGATCGCACGCGAGGACGAGCTCACATCCGCCGGCGACGGCAGCACCCTCAACGGCGGCGATCACCGGGATCGCGGGCGGTCGAGCCGTGAATCCCGCGAACCCACGACCGGGGATGGAGGACCGCTCACCGCGCACAAACGCCTTGAGGTCCATGCCCGAGCAGAAGCTCCCCCCTGCCCCGGTGAGGATGGCGACCCGAAGGTCGCTGCGCTCGTTGAGGTGGTCGACGATTTCGGCAAGGGCTTGCGCCATCGCCGCGTCGACAGCGTTGCGCACCTCCGGGCGGTTGAGCGTGATCGTCGCGACGCCGTCCGCCTCCTCGAAGAGGACGGAGTCGGTGGCCCCAGTCACCGGGCAGCCATCCTGATCGCGCCGTCGAGCCGGATGACCTCGCCGTTGAGGTATCGGTTGTGCAGGAGCTCGTCGGCTAGCGACGCGTACTCCTCCGGGTCCCCGAGACGTCGGGGGAAGGTGACCGTGGCCGCGAGCCGGTCACGAACCTCGGCGCCGAATCGGGCCAGCAGCGGCGTGTCGAAGATTCCGGGTGCGATCGTGTTGACCCGGATGCCCAGGTCGGACAGGTCGCGCGCCGCACACAGGGTCATGCCGACGACGCCCGACTTCGCAGCGGCGTACGCGATCTGGCCCACCTGTCCGTCCCAGGCTGCGACCGATGCCGTCATGACGACGGAGCCGCGCTCGCCCTCGTCCGGTTGGTTGCCGGCCATGTGCGCTGCGGCGAGACGCAATGCGTTGAACGTCCCCACCAGGTTCAGCCGCAGGGCGTTCTCGAACTGGTCGAGGGGGAAGGGGATTCCGTCGCGGTCGACGATCCGACGGGGAAATCCCTTGCCGGGGCAGTGGACAAGCCCACGCAGCGGCCCGCGGTCGGCAGCGATGTCGAAGACGCCGGCGAGGTCCGTCTCGGAGCAGACGTCACCCTGCACGAAGGTGATGCCTTCTCCCCACCGTGCCCTCGCGGCGGTTTCGTCGACGGCGACGATGTCGGTCACGACGACCGTCGCGCCGCGATCCGCCAATCGTCGGGCAGTGGCGCCTCCGAGGCCACCGGCCCCGCCGGTGACCACGTACACCGGGGATTTGTTGCTCACCTAGGTTCCTCTCGATCAGTGCGGCTGCCGCCGCGGCACAGCACACGGCGGGTGAGGACGGCCGCGTCACTGGCGGGTCGTGCCTTCGCGGTCGTCGGGAGAAGGACCTCGTCCAGGATCCGAGTCCTGTTGACCTTCCCCAGGGACGTTCTGTGGACCGAGTCGACAAACCGGTACTCGCGCGGGCTCTTGAAGCGTGCGAGACGGGGGGCCAGGTGGCGGCGGAGCCGCTCGACGGCTTCCTCTCCGGCCTCTTCGCCGGGCTTGAGCTCGACGACAGCGACCACTCGCTGACCCCACTCGGTGTCCGGGACACCGACGACGACGGCGTCCGCGACCGTGGGCTCGGTGACCAGGGCAGCCTCGACCTCGGCCGGGTATATGTTGACGCCCCCGGAAAGGATTAGGTCCGCCCGCCGGTCGCCGACGTACAGGAAGTCGTCCTCGTCGAGGTACCCGACGTCGCCGGCGGTCCGGAAGCCGTCGGCGGGGCCTTCTTGGTCGCTGGCCACACTCACGGCCGCGCCACTGTAGGCGAACTCGTAGCCGCCCCGGACCCAGATGGTCCCGATCTCACCGGGCGGCAGGCTCACCCCGTGGTCGTCGCGGATCTGCAGCGAGATCCCGTCGGCGGCGCGACCAACCGAGCCTGGCTTGTCCAGCCAGACCTGCGAGGTCACCAAGGTGGCCATACCGAACTCGGTGCATCCGTAGTACTCCGTGAGGACGGGGCCCCACCAGCGGATCATCTTGTGCTTGACCTCGACGGGACAGGGCGCTCCGGCGTGCATGACGACCTCGAGCGAGGACCCGTCGAACCGGGCACGATCCGCTTCGGGGAGCTCGAGCATCCGGTGGAACATCACCGGCACCATGAAGGTGCTCGTCACCCGGTGAGCGTCGATGAGTTCGAGCATCTCCCGTGGGTCGAAACGCGGCCGGAGAACCAGCTCCTGACCCAGGTGCAGCGCACTGAGAGCGTTGAGGTTCGGGCCCGGGTGGTAGAGCGGCGCGACGGCGAGATGCACTTGGTGTTCCTCACCCATCCCGAACTGGGCCGAGCGCTGGCGGGACCGGGCGTCGGCGGCCTCATCCGGTGTGCTGGTTGGGAAGGGGCGTCTGACGCCCTTGGGGCGACCGCTGGTCCCCGAGCTGTAGAACAGCATGGATCCGGCGTGCCTCCCTGATGGCGTCGCCACCGGCTGCTCGGCGAGCAGCGCCTCGAGGGCGATCCCGGTGTCCGGCTGACCGGTGAGGAGGAGGGCGTCGCCGGCGATGCCGACCTCGGCCGCCGCCTCCCCCACGACATGTGCATGCTGCGGATCGGTGATCACCAGGCCGGAGCCGGAGTCGTCGAGGAGATAGGCGATCTCCGCAGCGGTCAGGTGCCAGTTGACCGGCACCATGCGAAGGCCGGTCTGCTCGACCGCGAGTTGGGCCACGACGAAGTCGAGGCTGTTGGGCAGCACCACGGCGATCGTTCCGCCTCGCGACACGCCCCGGGGCCCCGACAGCAGGTGCGACCACTGGTTGACCCGGCCGAGCAGGTCGCCGTACATGACCACGGCACCGTCGACGTGGATCGCAGCGCGCTGGGGATCGGCGGCGGCGATCTCGTAGAACCCGCGGGCCTCCCGCGCTCCGGCATCGGTCGAGGTGGTCACATCGGCTCCTGATTCGACAAGACCAGCGTCGCAGCCTCGGAGAAGAAGTGGCCCACTCCCTGTACGACACTGATCTCGACGTCCTCCAGCTGGACGAAGGCCTCACCGCGGAGCTGACGAACGGACTCCTGGATCGCGAACATTCCGTACATGCCGGTATGGGTGTACCGCAGGCCGCCGCCATTGGTGTTGAGGGGCATCCAACCGCCGGGGCGGGTGTTGCCATCGGCAATAAAGGCGCCCGCCTCTCCCCTGCCGACAACTCCCAGCGCTTCGAGTCCGTAGAGCGGCACATGAGCGAAGGCGTCGTAGATCATCAGGTGGTCGATGTCGGAGACGGCGATACCCGCCTCTCTGAAGGCCGCTGTCGACGAGCGCTCGAACGTCTCTGCCCTCGTCAGGTCGGGCATCTGGGACACCAGAGGACTCTGACCGGCCTCACCGGCACCCCAGAGGTAGACCGGGGGTCGCCTGCCGTCCTTCGCTCGGTCCGCGGCCGTGACCACGAGTGCACCTCCACCATCGCTGACCATGCAGCACATGAGCTTGGTGAACGGCCAGGCGATGGGCTGGGAGGCGAGGACGTCATCGACAGACACCCGGGTCGGACGTGCTGCGCGCGGGTTACCGTCAGCCCATTCGCTCTGAATCGCCGGCACCGCGGCCAACTGCTCGACGGTCGTGCCGGTCTCATGCGCGTACCGCATATACGGCAGAGTGAACATGGTTGGCGGGCCGTAGACGCCGTAGGGGAGCTCAAACTGTCCCATCATGCCGTCGGCCGGGATCGGCCGCGGGTGGCGGCCGACCGTCGACCGGCGGGACTCACCATGGAGGACGAGCACCACATTCGCATGGCCCGCAGCGATGGCGTCCGCAGCGTGACGAACGTGGACGAGGAACGACGTGCCCCCGACGGTCGTGCCGTCAAACCAGGTGGGCTCGACTCCGAGGGCATGTGCCACCTCCACCGGGTTGTGGACAGCGCTGGTGACGCCGTCGACGTCCGCCAGACTCAGTCCCGCGTCAGCGAGCGCGAGAAGCGCCGCCTCCACATGCAGGTCCAGTTCAGAGCGGTCGTCCAGCCGCCCCAGGTCGGTCTCGGCGGCCCCGGTGATCGCGGCGAGCGACCTCCTCAATGGACACCCCCGGCCGGAGCGAAGACGGGCAAGACGCGACCAGCGCGCTGCTCGAACCGGACTTCCAGCTCCATGTCCACCCGCAGGTTCTCTGGCCGCGGTTCGACGCCAACGATGTTGGTCATCATCGACGGACCTTCGACGAGCCGGACGATCGCCAAAACATACGGAACGGCGTCCTCGAACCCCGGAGCAGGCAGATGAACGATGACGAAGCTGCTCAGCGTGGCTCGCCCGCTCGCAGTTACCCACGTCAACTCCCGAGCGCCGCACCCGACGCACGAAACCCGCGGGTAGAACACGGCGGTCGCGCAAGAGTCACACCGCTGGATGTCAAGCCTGCCGTCGCGCGCGGCGGACCAGAACGGTTCCGTCGTCGGTGTGGGTTGTGCTCTGGCAGCTCCGACCGACACTGCCATCGACGAGTCGTGGATGGGTATCACGAGCGGTACTATATGCCTTGATTCGGTACCGGGCAAGCGCGCCGATCGCGGCGGCCCGCCTTCTCCCTCACCTACGGCGACCGCGCCAGCCGGGTAGGGGCTAACGAGGCGGCGAATCCGAGCTGATGAAGGTCTTTGCCGGACGTCTCATACCCGCCAGGCAGAAGCCCGAGACGCCCCCAACGAGCTGTGGGTCACGACATCACCGAGCACCCCACCCGCGAAGGCAAGGTCTACTGCCGCGTCGTCTTGGACGTCTACTCCCGCCGGGTGGCGGGCTGGTCCATCGATGCCGGCCAGACCGCCACCCTGGTCACCAACGCACTCGGCATGTCCATCCATAACCGCAGGCCGGCGGCAGGCACGCTGATTCACTCCGATCACGGGGTGCAGTTCACCTCCTGGGCCTTCACCCGCCGTGCCCACGATTCCGGTCTGGTTCCATCGATGGGGTCGATCGGCGACTGCTTCGACAATGCAGTCATCGAGTCGTTCTGGGGACGGATGCAGACCGAGTTACTCAACCGCAAGCGGTGGAAGACCCGTATCGAACTGGCGAATGCGATCTTCGAGTACTTGGAGATCTTCCACAACCGGCAGCGACGACACAGTGCCCTGGGGATGCTCACCCCCATCGAGTACGAGATGCTTTACCCGAACGCCCAGCTGGCATGAGAGTCAACCAAGCCGACTCCACCGAACTCGGGGTACATCAGAGTCTCCACGAAACCCGGCGCGGTTCACTTGCGGGGGTCCGCCGAACCGGCGACGCTGCGCTGCCTGGTCGACGACGGTGTCTCAGTCACCGAGGCCACCCGCACCCCCCGAAAACCATTCGAGGCCCGAGGTTAAAGAACACGCTTAGCCGACGTCGCGGCGGCGGAAGCCGTACAAGCCGACGATGGCCAGCGCCGCGGCGATCGCGGTCATAGCCACCAGCGGGGTCGCCGAGACCTCGCCGCCCGGCAGTGTGGGCAGGTGGCTGAAGGGTGACAGGTCCAGCAGCACCTGGGGCAGCTCCAGTAGCGCGCCCACCTGGCCGAAGAGCAGGAACAGCGCCAGGACCGCCCATGCCGCGGCGGCCAGGCGGGGCAGCAGGCCGAACAGGGCGAGGGCCAGTCCGGAGAAGGTCCATACCGCGGGGAGCTGAGCGAGAGCCGCGCCCAGCGTGGCAGGCAGGTGGGCGGCTATGTCTCCTGAGGCTGCGCCGTACGACAGACCGACGGCCAGGCCGGTCACGGCGAGGACCACCGCCGGGCCGAGCATGGCGAACAGCGTGTGGCCGGCCGCCCAGCCGACGCGGCTGACCGCGGTGGCCAGCAGCGGCTCGGCGCGGGCGAGGCTCTCCTCGGTGCGCAGCCGCAGCGCGGCCTGGATGGCGTAGCCGGACACGGCGATGCCGAAGATGCCGATCAGCACGGCGATGAACAGGTCGGCCGGGTCGGTTCCGCCGCCGAGCCTGTTGAGCATCTCCGTGATCTGGGCGTTTTGCCGCAATGCGGAGGAGGCGGCGTCGGCGGCGCTGCCGATCACCGCGCCGAAGACGGCGAAGCCCGCGCACCAGGCCAGCAGCAGCCCGCGGTGCAGGCGCCAGGCCAGCGCGAGCGGGCCGGCCAGGCTGGGCGCGGCCTGCGCTGGACCCGGCCTGGGCGGTAGCAGGCCGGCCGCGACGTCGCGCCGGGCAGCCAGCGCGTAGGCGGCGTAGCAGGTCACGGCGATGAAGGCGGCGAACAGAGCCAGCGGCCACCATTCCTCGTCGGCGAAGGGGCGCAGTTTTTGCCCCCAGGCGATGGGCGACAGCCACGACAGCCAGGAGGCGTCGGTGGTGTCACCGGCCATCCGCAGCAGAAACGCCAGCCCGAGAGCGGAGAGGCCGATCACCCGAGCCCCGGAGGCGCTCTCGGTGAGCTGGGCGGCCACCGCGCCGATCGCGGCGAAGGCGATGCCGACCAGGGCGTAGTCGAGCCCGGCCGCCAGTGCGCCGGCTACCGGATACGTCCCGGCGAGGGAGCCTGCCACGATCAGGCCGGCGATCACGTTGGCCGACGCGACGACGATGAGGGCGGCGGACAGCGGGGCGTGGCGGCCGAGCACGGTGGAGCCAAGCAGCTCGCGGCGTCCGCTCTCCTCTTCTGCCCGGGTGTGCCGGATTACCGTGAGCAGGCTGGCCAGGCCGAGGATCACCGGAACGAATCCGGCGCGCCACACGCCCAGCGCCGCCACGTGCCAGTCCAGCAGCGGGCCGTACAGGGCGAAGAAGGCCGGAGTGGCACGCATGGAGGCGGCGAAGGCCTGCAGCTCGGCGTCGGTGGAATAGAGCCCGCCGATGGCGGAGATCTGGGTGACGGGCATGATCGCCAGCAGGAGCACCCAGATCGGCAGGATCACGCGGTCGCGGCGCAGAATCAGCCGGACCAGCGCTCGCGTGCCCGTCATCAGCTGTCCACCCGGGCGTAGTGGCGCATGAACAGCTCTTCCAGCGTCGGCGGCTGGCTGGTCAGCGTGCGCACGCCCACGCTGGTCAGCTGGCGCAACGCCGCGTCGAGCTCGTCGGTCGTCACCTGGAAGGTCACCCGGTTGCCGTCGATACGAAGGTCGTGCACGCCGTGCAGGCCGTTGGGCGACCCGGCCAGCTCCGCGGTGATGGTGGTCCTGGTCAGGTGGCGCAGCTCGGCGAGGGTGCCGGTCTCGACTATGCGGCCGTCGCGGATGATACTCACCCGGTCGCACAACTTCTCGACCTCGGCCAGGATGTGGCTGGACAGCAGGATCGTACGGCCCTGCGCGCGTAGTTCGCCGACGCACTGGGTGAAGACCGCTTCCATGAGCGGGTCGAGCCCGGAGGTCGGCTCATCCAGCAGGAACAGCTCGACGTCGGAGGCCAGCGCGGCCACCAGGGCGACCTTCTGCCTGTTGCCCTTGGAGTAGGCGCGGCCTTTCTTGCGCGGGTCCAGCTCGAAGCGCTCGATCAGCTCGGCCCTGCGCCGGGGGTCCAGGCCGCCGCGCAGCCGTCCCAGCAGGTCGATGACCTCGCCGCCGGACAGCCCCGGCCAGAGGGTGACGTCGCCGGGCACATAGGCCAGGCGGCGGTGCAGCTCGACGGCGTCCTTCCACGGGTCGCCACCGAGCATGGAAGAGCTGCCCGCGTCGGCGCGCAGCAGCCCGAGAAGGACGCGGATGGTGGTGGACTTGCCTGCGCCGTTCGGGCCCAGGTAGCCATGCACCTCACCGGCCCTGACCTCAAGGTCGAGGCCGTCCAGTGCGGTCGTCCGGCCGAACCGTTTGGTCACGCCGGACATGGAGATGACGTTGCTCACGCTTTAGAATGTACATAGCCTTCACAAGTTTGTGAAAGATATGAAGACACTAAACTACGGATCCTTGACGCGGGGTGAGAGGAGCAGGATGAGGGACGAGGAAGCGGTGCGTCAGTTCGTCGAGCGGCTCAGCCGGATGCTGGCCGACTGGGGCTTCCCGCCGATGGCGGGCCGGGTCCTGGTGACGTTGTCGGTCGCGGAAGAGGACACGCTGAGCGCCCCCGACCTGGCCGAACGCCTCGACGTCAGCCCGGCCGCCATCTCTGGCGCGGTCCGCTACCTCGTCCAGCTGGGAATGGTCGCCCGAGACCCGGTGCCCGGATCCCGGCGCGACGTCTACCGGCTGGTCCACGACAGTTGGTGGGAGGTCGCGCTGACCAAGGTCGGCCTCTACAAGACCCTCGCCGACATGGTCGACGAGGGCATCGAGGCGCTCGGCGGACCGCAGACCCACGCCGGGCAGACCATGACCGAGCTCCGCGATTTCTACCTGTTCATGCACCGGGAGATCCCTATGCTGCATGAAAAGTGGCGCGAGACGCACTAGTCGGTGGTTTGTTAGGGCGGGGCGTAGAGGTTGAGGGGTCGTCCTGTGGTGACGGCTGTGACCAGGGCTTGGAGTTCAGCGGGCGGGGGCCTGGTTGACCTGTGCGGTGCCAAAACTCGTCCATGGCATCTGACCTGGCCTTCTGTCCTCAGCACTCGTGTTTCTACGCCTCCTGTACCTGCTGATGGTCCGGTTGTTCGGCTGGTTGACACTCCTCGCGCGGGGCGACGCCTCCAAGGAGGTGGAGATCTTGGTGCTGCGCCATGAGGTCGCCGTCCTGCGTCGTCAGGTCGCCCGGCCGCGACCGGACTGGGCCGACCGGGCGCTGCTGGCCGCACTCGTACGGCTGCTGCCCACGCGGCTTCGGCTCCATCGGATCGTGACGCCGGGTGCCTTGTTGTGCTGGCACCGTCGGCTGGTGACCCAGCGCTGGACTTACCCGAACACGGCCGGGCGTCCGCCGGTCCCGGATGAGCTGCGTGACCTGGTGGTCCGGTTGGCCAGAGAGAATCCACGATGGGGGCACCGGCGGATCCGGGGTGAACTGCTCGGCCTCGGCCACCGGATCGGGGAAGGCACCATCCGCCGGATCCTGGCCGCGGCCGGAGTGGGCCCAGCGCCACGCCAGGCCTCACCGACCTGGCGACCGTTCCTCACCTCGCAAGCCTCCGGCATCTTGGCGTGCGACTTCATGCACGTCGACACCGTGTTCCTCAAGCGCCTGTACGTCTTGTTCATCATGGAGATCGAGACACGCCGCGTGCACATGCTGGGCGTCACCTCCAAGCCGACCGGTGCATGGACCATCCAGCTGGCCCGGAACCTGCTGGTGGACCTGGGTGAACGCGCCGGCGCTTTCAGGTTTCTCATCCGGGACCGTGACGGCAAGTTCTCCCGCTCGTTCGATGAGGTGTTCGCCGCCAGTGGTGTGCGGGTCATCAAGACGCCTGTCCGGTCGCCTCGGGCGAACGCGTTCGCGGAGCGGTTCGTGGGAACGCTACGCCGTGAGTGCCTCGATCACCTGCTCCTCTATGGTGAGCGGCACCTGCGTACGGTCTTGGCCGAGTATGAACGCCATTTCAACCATCATCGCCCGCATCAGGGCCGTTCGCTCCGCCCGCCGTTGCATGATCCCAGCGAGGTGATCGACATGGCCTCCCGGATCCACCGTCGAAGGACCGTCACTGGACTGATCAGCGAGTACCGCAGAGCAGCCTGATCGCCCTGCGAACGCTCAGCTCAGCAACAGTATTCGCCGTTTTGGCACCGCACAGGCACCCGTAGCGCACCCGGTGATCGCTGCGGGCGACCTCCATCGCCGCGGGGCCCAAGCCAGCCGCGCCCGCGGGCAGAAATGTGATATGATCATTTTGTCATGGATAGTCATGACACATCCCAGCCTCAGGTGCTTCTCGCCGGAGACCCCGGAGACCCCGATGGCCCCGCGGCCCGCTTCGTCTCGGCCATGAACGCCGGTGATCCCCACGCGATTGACCACGTCTACGAGGATGGCGCCGTCCTCGTACCGGTGCCCGGCCATTCCGTCACCGGCCCCGCACGCCTCGCCGCCAACCAGCACCTGCAGAGCTTCGGGCTGCCGATCGAGGCCCGTCCGAGGCACGCGTACGTGGCCGGAGACATCGCCCTGCTCATCGTCGACTGGTCCATGCGCGGCACGGCACGCGACGGCACCGAGATCGACATGAGCGGCACCGCGACCGACGTCGTCCGCCGCAGCCCCGACGGCCGATGGCGCTACGTCATCGACAACCCCCACGGCACCGACTGACCAGCTCAGCCGCCGAAATGCGATCCACGCTAAGGATCATGTCACCGGCCGCCAAGCGGTTACGGTCCTTCAAGAAAGCCGACCAAGCCTGGCAGCGCATCACCCGTCAGTACCCTCGGTTCTTAACCCGTTGGGCATGGACTGCTTGTTACTGGTGATCGGGGTGACAAGAGCGGAGTGACGGGAGACTGTCACGCTCCACTCTGTGGGAGCCCGGGGGTGTGATTCCCCCGGGCGACTCGACCTGAGGATCCGTCCTGTGCGAAGCGTTACACCGAACGGGACAAGACGCGGCTGAAACACACCTGGGAGATCGCCAAGGCGTGCGGGCTGAAGGACTTCGCCTCGGCCGAGGCCGAGCTGACGGGCAAGGTGCGGGCACACGCGTGGAACACCGGCGACGGCCCGACCGCGTTGTTCCAGTACGCCGTGCGCTGGCTGCGCCAGAACGACGTGCTGCTGCCCGGGATCACCACGCTGACCCGGCTGGTGGCACGCGAGCGCGAGCGCACGGGCGGGTATACCGATGGTAGCCCCTGGCCATCCAGGCTCTATTAGCGACCTTCATCGCCGACAAGACCATCGTCGACGAGTCCGCCGCCCGCGCTGCGGTCAACGAAGTCACCGCCACCGAGTGACAGATCACCCGAACATGGATTCCTCACATAAACTCCTGCTATGCCGCGCTGCGCCAGGCCCGAACTCGTTCCGACCATCCGGAAGAGAGGACAGCGCGGGCATGAACGACACCGAGCAGCAGCCAACCTGGACGCTCCTGACCGACCGCGCCCGGGTTCTGCGCATCATCGCTGACATCCGATGCGGCCAAGCCGACAAAGGGATATCTATGATCACCCATATCAACGTCGCCGTCATGTACGTAGCCGACCAGCAGCGGTCGGTGGATTTTTACGCCGATAAGCTTGGCTTCACCAAGACCGTCGACGCCGAGATGTGGCCAGGCGCGCGCTGGGTGGAGGTCAAGCCGCCGAACGGACAGACCTCGATCACTCTGCACAGCGCGGAGGCGTTCGGTAAGAAGCCGGGCGAGGGCGCCTATCTCACCTTCGCCTGCGATGACATCGACGAGACGGTGCGTCGGTTACGCGAGGTCGGCGTCACCGTGACCGACCCGGTGGAGGAGGCCTGGGGCACCTACATCAAGGTCACCGACCCGGACGGCCACGAGGTTATGATCTCCAAGAAGTGACGGGCGAGGGGCAGATGCCCGTCTGAGGATCCTGACGAGAACCACGACTCACTGGAGCCAGGCGACCCTACGAGCGAGAGCGCCATCACGATCGCGAGAGAGTTCTTGGAGTCCGGGGAAACGGATCCCAGCCTGAAATCCCCGGTTCAGATGTCCCCTCGCCCGCAGAGCGGGCCACCGTCAACGAGGTCATTGCCACGAAATGAACCGGAAAGACAGACTTCCCGTTTCCGGTTACGCGGACAAGGCGGCGGGCGACTTCCTGCCCGTCTTGCGAAAGCGCAGGTGCAACCGGGTGGTGCCGTCGCTGAGGTCGGTTCTCCTGCGCGACGTGCTGCCCCGCCGGGGCGAGGTGGTCTCAGCACGTGCCGAACGTCTGCTCATGGCCGCTGGCCGCCTCCTGGACGACGCTCGCGGGCGGCCAAGCCTGCGCGAGGCCGCCCGCGAGCTCAACACCAGTCCGTGAGCAGTCAACTTGCGCATCAAGATCACCACATGGTGACGGGTGACGTAGGCCGGCCACGATCGCAGGCCGAGGGCGCGGAAGTTGTTTCATAAGTGACCGCCTATGAAACAGGCGGGTGTTTCGCTCCGTGTTCCCGAAAGTGCGGGCACGGGTAGTGATCTTCGCCCCACGGGCTGTCGCTGTCTTGCCGGTATCGCTCGTAAAAGCCCTGGGCCTGTTCGTACTGGCCGGTGGTGTACCAGGTCAGGTCAGGGGGCGGGCCTCCAGTTCGCGCAGGGCACGAGTACCGAGCCCGCAGAACTGCCACTCCAGCGGAAAACTGATCATGTTGAGAAGGCCGGCCTCGCAGGTCCCGTACCGGACACGCCCGAGCCGATGCTCGTCACCGGCGGTGATCCAGAACTCGTAGGAGGAGATCGGCGAACCGGCGACCTGGATGAGAGAGCGTGGCAGCCGAAGCCGACTTCCAGCGCCGGGCCGCGCAACTGGGCTACCCGGTGCCGCAGATCGTCGCCGACGGCTTCGAAGGCAGCGCCGAGGGCGGCCGCCACTTCTTCACCGAACACAGCCTCGGCGAGGCCTCCCTGCACGACGCCGCCCTGGCCGGCGCTGATGCCCACGGCCAGGTGCCTCAGGAGTTGCTCGGCGTCCAGGACGCCGTCGAGGCGGGAGATATGCTCGCAGACCTCGCCGAGCTCGAACGCCCGGTCGCTGCGGCCGAAGTCTTCCCAGTCGATCAGCCGTACCCGGCGCTCGTGCTCGTCCCACAGGTAGTTGGCGCGGTTTCCGTCCGCCAGTCCGAGGACGGGCGGCAGCGGGTTCACGATGAGGCTGTCGGAGCGGTAGAGGCCAGCCAGGCGGCTCCTGCGCAGGGCCCGATCGCGGACCAGCCGTCCGCTGTCGGGATAGCGCTTCAGCAGCTCCTCCAGCTCAACGCCGGCAGCGGCGTCATCCTGCGGGCCGGCCACGTGCCGCTCGATTGCCTCCTGCAACGGGGCCGCGAACTTTCGCGCCCGCGTTCGCGCCGTTGTCGCCCGGCACCGTGAGACGGTCCAGTGACAGGCCCGCAAGCCCGGCGGTGTGAGCGAGCCGCATCACCGGCACCAGGCCCGCGGCCGACACGAGATTCGGGTCATCGAACGCTACCGACACCGCCTGGGGAGCGTGCTTGAATTGCATCTACGGGATGCCTTCCCGACAGTGAAAACGGAACCCTAGACAAGTCCCATTTTCCCTGGTCAGAAAGGTATTCTCACTTCAACTCACCGACACTCTCCTGCTCGTGCTCGCGCTGACCGTCGCCTGAGTGCGACCGGCGCAGCCCGTCCAGCACGAGGGTGATGACACCGTCGGCCTCGGCCCGCCAACCGGGGCGGTCATGGGCCGCACCGATGCCATGCAGTGCCATCATGACGGCGCCGGCACCCACGTCGTCGCGGACGGCGCCGTCCTTCACGGCGGCGGCCACCAGGTCGGTGACAGCCTGCTCCAGCGCCCGACTACCCTCGGCGAGCTCATCTGAGCCGGTGGCCATGAGCGTGGCCAGCGTCCGGGCGAGGCCCTGGTGGGCATCCATGTAGCCGACCATGCCACGCAGGAAGGTCGCCAAGGCCTCCTCCGCGGGCAGCGTGGCCTGCAACTGGCGGGCGCGGTCGCACAGCGTGGCGACCTCCTCGTGGTAGACCGCCTCGGCTAGCGCCTCCCGGGTGGGGAAGTGGCGGTACAGCGTGCCGGTGCCCACACCGGCCAGGCGGGCGAAATCATCGAAGCGCAGGTCGAAGAAGCCTCCGGCGTCGAAGACCTCCCGGGCCTTGGCGAGCAAGGCCTCGCGGTTGCGCTGGGCGTCGGCACGCAGCGGCTTGGCGGAGTTCATGCGCTACCTCGCGTTGACAAACGGAAACTACCTCCATATTTTTGGGAAGTGGAGATGACCTCCAATTTGATTGTATCCCACGAGGTGCAGCTTGAAGATCCTGATGTTCGGCCGAGGCGTGATCGCCACCATGTACGGCTGGGCCCTGGAACGGGCCGGGCATGACGTCGAGTTCTACGTCCGGCCGGGCCGCACGGCGGCGTACGGGGAAGCGATAGACCTCGATCTGCTCGATGCGCGGCGGCGGGTGTGGGGGCAGCGCGTCGTCCAGAAGTGGCCGGTGCGCTACCGCGAGGCGCTGGAGCCGGACCACGACTTCGACCTGATCGTGCTGAGCGTGCCGCACCACCGCCTCGCGGAGGCGACGGCCTTCCTGTCCCCGCGTGTCGGCCACGCCACGGTGCTGGTCTTCGGCAACATCTGGACCGAGCCGCTGACCGCGATCGGCGCACTCCCTGTCGACCAGATCGCCTGGGGCTTTCCCCAGGCCGGTGGCGGTTTCGGCGCGGACGGCGTGCTCCGTGGGGCGCTGCTGCCGTCGGTCATCTTCGGCACCCTCGGCCAGCCCCCGACCGACCGGGAGCGGGCCGTGCGCCAAGCGTTTCGCGAGGCCGGGCTCCGGCTTAAGGAGCAGCCTGACTTCCGCGGCTGGCTGTGGGTCCATTTCGTGTCGGATGCGGGCCTGCACTCGCAGGGCCTGAGGCTGGGCTCGTTGGCCAAGCTGGCAGGGGCGACGGGCGACCTGCGCGAGGCGCTGCTGGCTATCCGCGAGCTTCTGCCGCTCCTCGAGGCGCGCGGCGTTGACCTGCGACGTCACCGGGGCGGTGTGCTACCGTTCCGTGCGCCCACCTGGCTGACGGCCCCCGCGCTCGCCTGGCTGCTCGCTCATTTCGCGCCGGCGCGCGTGAATTTCGAGGCGCACTCCGACCCCGAGGCCGAGGAGCCGCGTGAGATCTGCCGAGACACCCTGGCGGAAGCACGCCGGTTGGGCGTCGCGGTACCGCGACTGGAGGCGGCGGAACCGAGCTTCGCCCGCGAGGTGACAGGCTGAGTGAGCGGCTACGAGACTTCCCCGCAGTTCCGCTGTGATCACCCCTTGGCGACGAGGGGTAGGAACGTCGACGACCTCGCCCCACGCCGGGTGCATCTCCTCAGCCATCCGCGCATCCTTCGAAAGATCGGCCAAAGGACAGGATCGCGCAGCGGCTGTCTCGACGAAGGACTGGAACACGGACACCACGCCGTGGACATCCTCTCCCACGTCGCCTCCACCCGGTCGCTCACCTACGTCAACGACCTCCTCCACGCGCTGACCCCCGGGACACAGAAACCAGCGTGCGCCAGTTCCGCCACCGCATACGCCAAGAGCTCCGCATCCCCGCATAGAGCCACGGCCGCGCCCGCGAGCACGCCCCCGATTCCCCGCGGCCAGGCGGCGCTCACCGCTGCGCCACAACGACTTCCTGGACAGAGGTTTCTGGACGGCATCGTGCCTGGTCACTAGAGTGTCCAGAAAAGTTAGACGTTTCTGGACACCGCTGGGAGGGTGGCTGATGACCGTCTGGGCGTACGTACGGGTCTCGACGCGCGACCAGAACCCACAGCTCCAGCTCGACGCCCTGGCGGCCAGCGGCTACGACGAACTGGTCACGGAAAAGGAATCGGGCAAGCGCGGTGTCGCGCGACCGGCGTGGGAGGCGCTCTTGGCGCTCCCCAAAGCGGGCGACACGCTGAAGTTCTGGAAGTCCGACCGGTGGGGCCGCTCCGCGGGACACGTGCTGACCACGGTCAACGAGCTGCGCGACCGCGGCATCACGGTGGTGTCGCTGACGGAGAACTTTGATCTGGCCACCAAAGAGGGCCGGTTCATGTTCGCGGTCCTGGCCGCAGCCGCGGAGTACGAGCTGGAGCTGCGCGCCGAGCGCCAGGCCGAGGGAATCGCCGCCGCCAGGCGTCGCGAAGCCACAGGTGCCATGCTGCCCGGCAAGAAGAAGACCGGCCGGCCCCGCGTCATCGGCCCCGCCGAGCTGGCCACACTACGCCGCCTGGTCGCCGACGGTGTCTCGGTCACCGAGGCCGCCCGCACCCTCAAAATCGGCCGCTCCACTGCCTACGCGGTACTCGCGGGACGCTGACCAGCAACTATCCCACCCGCATCCCGCTTCTGCCCTGAGGCGCCCCAGCAAGATCGTTCTCATCGATAACGGCTGTCCGCCGGTTCCTCAACCCCGTCTTCGGCCGCTTCGTCGAGCTGCTCGGCGATCATCGCGTGCAGCCTGGTCATCCCCGCCACTCCCTCGGGCAGGCGGGCCTTGGCCAGCCTGCGGCCCGAGGCGTCCCTCAGCTCGACGTCGTGATGCTGCTCGGCCCAGTCATCTCCCACGAACAGGCGCACCGCTTCTCCCGATTTTCGACACCGATCGATACTCAACAGCCCGCAGGAGAACCGTCAGCGAACTAATCAAGCAGTGCTCACGCCTCTGCGGGCGGGCACGGCATCCCGGCGGGGATCAACTCTCCCGGCCGACCAGCGGGGGCACGATCTTTGGGCGGGACTCACGGTCCGGTAGCTATGAGTGCTCACCCGCTGGCGACTGTACCCGGCCGCTGAGATCGTCCTATCGCAGACTGGGCTGGGACCGGTCCTGGGCGCCCGGGCGCTCGCAGAGTTCGGCGACGCCGAAGGCCGCTACACCAGCGCCAAAGCACGCAAGAACTACGCCGGCACCAACCCGATCACCCGGGCGTCGGGCAAGAAGAAGGTCGTGCTCACCCGCTATATGCACAACGACCGGCTCATCGACGCCCTCGATTCTCAGACCTTCACCGCCCTGCAGGCCTCACCGGGCGCCCGCGCCTACTACGACCGGCTCCGCGCCCGTGACGTCTGCCATCACGCCGCCCTGCGCCAAGTGGCCGGCCGCCTCGTCGGCATCCTGCACGGATGCCTGAAGACCAACACTCTCTACGACGAAACCGCCTGGTCACACCACACCGAACCCCTCACCGCTTGACACTTAAGCTCCTGGGATGTCTTCGGGGCTCATCGCACGGACCCGAGTGGAGGACCGTCATGACGACCTCTCTGGAACCCGCCGACCGGCCGGACTTGCTCGTCGCCGAGCCGCTCGTCCGCACCGAGATCAAGATCGGATACGCCCGGGTCTCGACCAGCGGGCAGAAGCTGGAGCGGCAGCTCGACGCGCTCACCGCCGCCGGGTGCCGGAAGATCTTCGCGGACAAGAAGTCCGGCAAGAACGCGCTCCGCCCCGAGTTGAAGGCGTGCCACGCCTTCCTCGACCTCGGCGACACCCTCGTCGTTCCCTCGCTCGACCGCTACGGCCGCAGCCTCCAGGACCTCATCAACATGGTCGCCGAACTCCGCGAGCGCGGCGTCGGCTTCACCTCGCTGCACGAGAACCTCGACACCACCACCCCCGGCGGCCGACTCGTCTTCCACGTCTTCGCCGCCCTGGCGGAGTTCATCCGCGAACTCATCGTCATCGGCACCAACGAGGGCCTGGCCGCCGCCCGCGCCCGCGGCCGTATCGATCGTCAACCCTTGCCCGCAGTTCCTCGTTCTCCGTCACGAGCAGCGCATCCCCATCCCACTGTCAAGATCTCCGCGCTCAACACCATGTCAGTCCGCCCGGCCCCAGATGCCCAGTATGTCCTTGCCCGGGCGGAAGCCGTGCGCCTCCGCCATGTGCGCCGCCTCCTTGAACCCTTGGGCCACAGCCGACGGCATGTGCGCGTCGCTCCCGAACGTCACCGCCTGCCCGCCCTCCTCGCGCCACCAGCGAAGGATGGTCGAGTGCAGCGGCAGGCGCGTGTTGATCTCCAGAGCTCTGCCCGACTCCGCCGTCACCCGCAGCGCGTGCCGGAACCCCTCCTCGAACTCCAGCAGATCGAACGGCCCGGCCTGCTCCGTCGGCCAGTAACGGATCGGATAGTCGATGTGCGCCAGTACTGTGAACACCTCGCTCTGCTCGATCAGCCGGGGAATCTCCGCCAGGTAGTCACGCATGACCTCCGCCGCGGGTCGCCGCGCGAACTGCCCCGGAGGCTCGGTGAACCTGTCCCCGATCGGGAGGCAATGCAGCGACCCGATCAGCCGATCGAACGGCCCGGCCGCGAGCAGCTTCGCGATCTCCTCGGCATGCCAGTGTGGCTCCCCCAGTTCCATACCGCTAAGGATCTGCAACTCCGGGAAGCGCTCCCGGCACCTTTCGATCGCCTCCAGGTATCCGGCCGCGTCGAACCGCGGCGGAGTCAGCTCGCCATCCGGTGAGCGCACGGTCGCCAGATGGTCATCCGGGTGCAGCACGTCGGGGTTGACCATCCACACGGTGTGATCGACGTGCTCCGTGAAGGCGATCGCGGGCAGGCCGAGCTCCACCGCCTTCTCGCAGGTGCGCTCCATCGAGCCCAGCGGCGCGTCCCAGGACCACTCGCTGTGCACGTGACTGTCCGCAGGCAACATCACGAATCTCACCTCTCGTCGATCGGAAGATCACTGCACAGCGTACTGAGCGGTCACGAGGGCGAGTTGACGGGCGGCGGCCGAGCGCCTCCACCTGTCCATCCCCGCGACCAGCCGGGCGCTCGGCCGGTTGCGGCGGGCGATGGGCGGCCCGATCCTGGTGCGCGCCGGTCGTGAGATGGCGCCCACCCCGTTCGCGCTTCGGACCGCTCCCCGGGTCCGGTCGCTGCTCGAGGAGGCGTCAGCGCTGATCAGTGCTGATCAGTGCTGACCACGAGGTCACGATCGCCGACCTCAGGCGCACCTTCACGATCCGCATCAACGACGGCGTGGCCGCGACCCGGGTCGCATCCAGCCATTACGTCGGGCTCGCCCCTCGACGCCTCGCCGAGCAGTACGGCCAAGCCCTCGGCATCTGCTGGTTTCCCATCCCCGCGGACCTGCCGGAAATCGACGTACGACTGCTCTGGCACGCACGGCTCGACGTCGATCCGGCACAGCGCTGGCTTCGTGACACGATCCGCGACACTTTCTGCTCCCCGTCCTGACGAGCAACATGCGCGACAGCCGTTTGCGTGCCAGACGCGTGCACGGATGGTTCGCCGGCAAAATCAGAGACACATGGCCCGCCGGTGACTGCGTTGGGGGCGCGGCAGCCAGGAGCGGCGCGGGCATGGCGGTCTGTTTTCAGATGCAGAACTCGGCGTTCAGGGCCTGGTTCATGGCTTGGTCGACAGCGGCATCGTCGGGGGCGGGCAAGGCGGTGGGCCACACAGTCGGCGACGCGGTGGGGCGCGCCGTCGGCAAGCGTATCCGCTGCCCGATCTGCCGATCGTCCAGGACGATGGCATCGCGGCGCGCTCGTGGCCCGGCAGGCCGGCCACGCGCAGAGGGCGGGACGGCCTGCCGGGCGGATGAGGTCAGGAGACGGGTTCGATCCACACGTTGCGGAAGCGGGGATTCTCGCCAGGGTCGCCGTGGTCCTGGAGGCGGATCCCGCCCGACGCCGCGCTCTCCGGGATATTGTCGCCTGTGCCGCCGTCGATGGCCACGTCGTTGTGCACCACCACGCCGTTCCAGACGACCGTGACCCGCGCGTTGTCGACCTTCACTCCCGCGCTGGTGTAGCGGGCCGCACGGAAGGTGATCTCGTAGGTCTGCCACGTTCCTGGGGCGGTGGCCATGTTGCGGTCGGGCGCGCGCTTGGAGTAGATCGCGCCCGCCTCGTTGGCGGCCGGTGTGGTGTCACCGTATGACTCGAGGACCTGAACCTCGTAGCGTTCCTGGAGGAAGACGCCGCTGTTGCCGCGCTGTTGCCCGGTCACGTCCGGCGGGTAGTCCGGCTCGTACCACTCGACGTGGAGCTTGAAGTCGCCGAACGTCTGCCGGGTACGGATGTCGCCGCCATAGGACTCCATGGAGCCGTTCGCGATCGGCCAGGTCGCCGACCCGCCGGCCCGTTTCTCCCACGCCGCCAGACTGGACCCGTCGAACAGCGTGATCCGCTGCGCCTTCGACACGGTGATGTGGTCGAGGCTGACCTGTCCCATATCGCCGGAGTCGTACCTGTAGTCGATCCTGTTCGAACCCCGCTTCAGGTTGAGCGCCTCCGTCTGGACGGCCCAGGCGTCCCAGCCGCCGGTGCCGGCCAGCCGCACCTGCCTGACCTTGTCGCCGTTGACGTACACGCTCACCGACGTGCCGGCGTTGGCCGCGTAGCGGAGCCCGACGTTGTGCATGCCGGGTGAGTCCGTCCGCACGGTGAACGACGTGCTCGCGCCCGCGGCCGTGTAGCCGTCGACGAAGCCCTTGCCGGTGTAGCCCTGATGGTTCGTGCTCACCTTCGCACCACCGCGCAGCAAGGCGTTCTCCGCCTCGAGTACCGGTCGCACGGCCACGGTGATGGAGTCCAGGTTGACGTTGCCCGTGTCGCCGCTGTCGTACTTGTAGGCGATGATGTTGGCGCCTGCCTTCAACGCGAGCGGTTCGACCCGGGTGGCCCACAGGTCCCACGTTTCCGTAGTGGGCAGCGGCACCTGCCTGACCTTGGTCCCGTTGACGTACACGCTCAGAGATTTGGTGCCGGGTGCGGGGTGCGGGCCGTTGGAGTAGCGCAGGCCCACGTGGTAGGTGCCGGCCTCGGCTGCGCGTACGGCGAACTGCGTGGCCGCTCCTGCGGCCCAGTAGCCGTCGACGAAGCCGCTTCCCGAGTAGCTCAGATGGTCGGTGTTCAGCTTCGCACCGCCGCTGTGTGAGGCGCTCTCCGCCTCGTACGTGGTATCCGTCGTCGGGCCGTCGATCATCGAGTTAAGCGTGTACCAGGCCTCGGTGCTCCACAGCGGCTGCCCCGATGCCGAGCTGAACGGACGCGGCGACCGCAGGTGCACCACGCGCCCCGGCTTGAGACCCGCGATCTTGAGCGTGACCTTCTTCCCACCGGAGGTCGGCTTCGCGGAGGTGACGGTCAGCGGCTCCTCGTCCACCTTGGGGCCACCGTAGGTGGAGGCCGCGGCGTACCGCCACTGGGTGGCCTGATACTTGGCCGCCAGCGACGTGGCGGTCTCGGCCGACAGCGGCTGGGTGTACTCCAGCTCGAAGCCGCCCTCGATCGCGCGCATCTTCAGGATGTCGAAAGCCTTGTCGTCGCCGGGGGTCAGCTTCTGCAGTCCGTAGGTGAGCTTGCCCGGCTGGCCCCAGTTTCCGCCGGCGCCGAGACCTCCGGCGTAGATGGCGCCGTCGGGCCCCAGGCTGATCCGGTTGACCCCTGCCTCGAGGCCCTGAGTGAAGCGGAAGACCGCGCCTTGGTACTCGCCGTTGACCTTCTCGAGGTAGCCGCGCTGGATCCCGCCGTAGGTGACGTCGCCGAACAACATCTGCCCCGCGAACCTGCCCCCCCTCATGACCAGCGGCGTGCTGGGGGAATTGGCGATCTCGTTGTGCGGCAGCCAGAGCACGGGCGCGCTCACCAGGTTGTCATCGAACAGGCCGTCAGGGTTGGTGTAGTGGTTGAAGAACCGGTCCTTCTTGATGTGCACCAGTTTCGAGGCGGGCAGCCAGCCGCCCTGGTTGTCCATGACGAACAGGTCACCCTCCGGCCCCCAGCCGAGCCCGTTGGGCGTGCGCAGACCGCCAGCGATGTACTCGACCTCGCCGGTGGCCTTGTTGACCTTGATGGTCGTGCCCCTGTTCCGCGCCGGCTGCGGGTCGGTGGTGGCGCCGCCGTAGTTGATGGCGACGGAGAGGTTGATGTAGAAGTGGCCGCCACGGTAGAGCAGCCCGAACGCGAACTCGTGGAAATTGCCGCCGAACGGCCAGCTCGCCACGGTCCTGAGGTTGTCGGCGACCTCGTCGCCGTTGGTGTCGTTCAGCTCCACCAGCCGGGACTTCTCCGACACGTAGAGCTTGCCGTCCACGTACTTGATGCCCATGGGCTCCTGAAGCCCGCTGGCGATCTTCTTGGTGGTCACCTGCGCGGGTGAGGTCTTGCCTGTGACGTTGTCGAGCAGGTAGACCTCGCCGAGCTTGGTTTCCGAGCCACCCCACGTGGCGACCGCCAACCGGCCGTCGGGCAGCCAGTCCATCGCGGTCACCTGCGGCTGGAAACCGTTCGGTCGCAGGTCGGTGAGCGTGAAGTCAGGGTGTACCGACTCCAGCGGCAGCCCGTCGCCCGGAGAGTCGGCGCCGCTCTCGCACTCCTTGCGCCCGGGGGCGGTGACCCGTACCACGTCCGCGTCCGTGCTCAGCACCGAGTTCGGCACGAGGGTGAACGCCGAGGATCCGGGTGGTTTCCACTCCAGCTTGAGCTGCTGGCCGTACAGGTGCTCGAAGTGGTCGACGCGCAACGTGTGGTAGCCGGCGGTCAGGGTGATCGTGCCGTCCACGGCGATCGGCCCGTGCCGCCCGTCGTTGGTGATCACGACGGTGTCGTCGATGCGCAGCCGGGAGCCGTCGTCGCTGGTGAGCCGGAACTCGTACGTGCCTGCGGCGGCGATGGAGATGTTGCCGATGACCTCGGTGACGAACATGTCGGCCAGGCCGAAGTCGGCGTCGGAGGTCCAGTCGATCGTGGGCATCAGCTTGTCCACGTTGGGTGTCTGACCGGGCTTGAGCGTGCAGAGCTTGGACAGTTCGACTTGGAGGTCGTAGGTGCGCAGAGTGATGCCCGGCTCCTGCGGCGGCACCGCCGCGCGCGCTTGAGCGGGTACGACGAGCCATGAGAGTGCGGTGAGCAGTAAGACGGATAACAGGGGTAATTTCCGCATGGCCAGTCCCATCTCGGTGAGGGCGCCGCGTTCAGCGCGGCGTGGGGGTTACGGCATCGCCGATATGGCCGATCGAACGGCGGATGCCGGGTCTCATTCGCTGTAACACGGAGGAAATAACGCTGCTCTGCGCCGTAATATAAAGCAAGATCTGCAACTTGCCCATACTCTTTTGCCTCAAATCGACGTAAGTCGTGACTCACCACGGCAAAAGGGTGCGGCGCCACGGCACCGCTCGCAACGAGTGCAGGGCGACCGGGGATCTGCCAACGGCCTGCCGTGTCGGCGACCGAATTGGGTGCGGCTCTTCTGGAGGGGCTGGAAGGTCCGGTGTGACCTGGGCTTTTGCAGATCCGCCCCCCGGCGCCCCGAAGCGTCGTCGTCATCGGGAAGAGCTGACCGGACATGACCGGGTGGGCTCCCGAACTGGGATGTTGCTGCTCTGGCGGCAGGTGCGGGTTGGTCGTTTCGGTGTTCATCACGTGATCCAGGGCAAGAAGGCGGGCGGTTCCAGAGCATGCGCCGCAGCAGGGAGGTGTTGCGGGCATGCCGCCTGGCCAGGTCGCTGATCGGCTCGGCGAAGGTCCGTACCTGGCAGGTCGGGTTGCCGCACTTCAAGCGGCGTACGGTCAGGCTGATGAGGACCTGGCGGCCGCCGGCCGCCAGGTCCTCATCAGCCGCCGGTAATGCCCGTGCAGCCGGATCGACGGCACCCGGCACCCTGAACAGGGGATGGGCGCTCCGCCGGTCCGTGCCCGGATCAGCACATAGCCGCCGCGGTCGACGAGCTCTTCCGGTTGCGTCCACGGAGGTGGCGTATGAGTTTCCCCAGCTAGATGGCATGGCGCCGTGAAACGAGGACGGCCATCGCGTGATCCTTCAGGTTGCGAAACCAAGATCGAAGGAGAAGAAAGCGATGGCCGTACCCGACAGTGTGGACCCCGCCGCATGGCCGGCGGAGCAGATCCGGCAGGGCGATCCGGATCTGTTGCGATCAATGACGCGGGGAGGGCGAGCGCCGACGACCTTCAGCCGCCCGTCGGCAGGAGGTCGAGGGTATGGGTGAGGGCGGCGCGGCCCCTGCGCAGGGCAGCGGCCGGGTCGGTCCCGGCCGGTCCCTGCCAGCGGAGATAGACCATGGTGGAGCCGTGGCGCACGGCCACGGCGATGTGCGCTACGGAGTCGTGACGGGCAGGATGGCGCTGCGAGTCAGGGCGCCGCACGGCGAGAGTCTCGATCTCTCCTGTCCAGGAACCCCTGGTGAAGGGCTCGAGGCGACGGTCGATGCTGTAGGACAGCGCGTCGTCGGAGTCGCAGGGCTTCACCCCCTTGTCGGTCGAGACGCCCGAGCGGGCCCAGCGGATCGGCCGGATGCGTGCCTGTTCGGCGCTCTGCTCGTCGGCCAGGAACAGCACGTCCTCGCGGATGGAGACCTCGCCGATCAGGCGGCGCGTGATGGCCGGAGCACCGCCGTGCACGTTCTCCTCGAAACCCGACGGGCAGACCAGATCATGCAAGAGACCAACAGGGTCGGGCCACGGCCTCATGTCCTTGCCGTAGACGGACGGCAGAGGCAGGGCCGCGGCCATCATGGTCGAGGCGGCCCGCGAGGTGACGCCGGCCGGTGCGGGCGCGGAGGGGGCGCCGCCCACGGCGGCCAGCACGGACACCGCCGCCTCGGTGCCCCGGAGCAGCGGGCTCTGGCCCGGCCTGCCGCCTGCCTCGAACGCCCAGGCCCACGACACCTCGGCCAGCAGCGCGCCGCGTGCGGCCACGATCGTCACCCTGGCGCCCGAGTCGCCGTACTCCGTCCAGTTCTCTGTGGTGACCAGGGCCTGCACCCCGTGCCACCCCCAGCGATCGAAGTCGGCCACGTCACTGATCGCATAGCCCTCCGGAGGGCGACGGCCACACTCCTCGGCGCCGCGCCGGGTCGCCGCGACCAGGCGGCTCGCCTGGTCGGGCGAGGTGATCCAGAACCGCACCTCCAGCGGATCGGCCACCTCCGGAGCGTGCAGCTCGCCGGTGTAGGCGGGCACACCCTCAGGCGGCAGCCGCGCCTCGAGGCCCTGCTTCTGCTCCGGCCAGCACCAGTGCAGGAGGGGCGTGTCCAGTCTCATCGCGAAGGGGGCGAAGGTGAGGTCCGGCAAGAAGCTCTCGAAGACCTCGTCGTCCAGGCGGTCTCGCAGTCGCTCGGCGATCTCCTCGGCCGAGGCCGCCGCGTCCGCGGGCATCGGCAGCGCGGGCATCTTCAACTGGTCGAAGCCACCCAGGGTGAACAACAAAGTGACGGCCGCGGCCGCGATGCGCAGCCCAGGACGCCTGGAAAGATCCACAACGGACATGATGCCGTACACCCGGCCAAGTTCACCGGGACAGCGATCAAGGAGCTCTTTCCAACCTGGCCCCCTCCTCCCGAACGTGTCCCCGGCCGCCAAGTAGCGGCGCGGCTCTGTTTTCGGAAGTGCCGAGCTGGGCTTTCACCCTTGCGTTGTGCGTGTTCTCCGAAGATGACTGACTGCTGGCGGGATATTCGGGTGCGGAGGGTCGGTGGGGTGGTGTGTGATCGAGGGATGGCGATCGAGGTGGGTAGGCCGGGGGTCGACGGGCTCGGTGACGTGGTGCGGGTGTTGGGGAAGTGGCAGTACGACGGAGGGCTCGTGCAGTTGCATCCAGGGGATGTGGGGTGGTTCTGGCGGTTGGGTGCGGAGCGGACGGCGGAGGCTACGCGGACCTGGAGTCGGGCTGGGGAGGTTCTGGCGGTCGGGCTGCTGGATGGTGCGGAGTTGCTGCGGTTGGCGTTCGCGCCGGAGGCGTTGCGGGATGAGGAGTTGGCGCAGCAGGTGGTCGAGGACGTGTCGGCGCCTGAGCGTGGTGTGCTGCTCGAGGGCAAGGTGTACGTCGAGGCGCCGATGGGTGCGCTGGTCCAGGACCTGTTGTTCAAGGACGGCTGGGAGAGTGGCGAGCCGTGGACACTACTTCGGCGTGACCTCGGCGCGCCTGTGCCGGATCCCGGCGTTCGCGTCGAGGTGATCGGGCCGGAACAGGCGCACGAGTGGGCCGCGGTCCTGCGGGCGTCGTTCGACGGGTCGACGTTCACCGACGAGCGCTGGCACGCGATGGCGGCAGGTGCGCCGTATGTCGACGCGCGGTGCCTGGTCGTTCGCAATGAGCAGGGCGAGGCGGTGGCGGCCGTGACGGTGTGGTCGGCGGGTGAAGGCAAGCTAGGGCTGATCGAGCCGATGGGGGTGCACCGGGCACACCGCGGTCACGGTTACGGCCGAGCGATCACGGTCGCCGCGGCGCGCGCACTCCAGGAGTTGGGTTCGTCCAGCGTGGTCGTGTGCTGCCCGAGCTCCAACGTCGGCGCCGTCGCCACCTACCAGTCGGCCGGCCTCGAGCAGTTGCCCGAGAGACGGGACCTGTACCGCAACGCTTCCTGAGGTTTTCGGTGTGGGGCCGGGGTGTGGCCAGTGATCGCGAGGTTGGTCTCCGGGGTTGGGGTGTCGATAACGAAGCTGTCATGAAGTACACGCGATGGCGTCCGGCCAGGTCAGCGGCTTGCGCTTAGGGGTCCCGGTAGTACCGGCGAAATTTTCAACGGACATGCAGGTCAGAGCTCCCTTAAGAACCTTCGGGCACAGCGTGGAAGGGGGCCGCTGACCTGCATATCCGTTGTTTCCTGCGTCGTTACTACTGGAACCCCCATTAGCAGTCCGGGTACGACCTCGCCGCGCCGTGTCCGTCCACTCAGTATTCGGCGGCGCCGGACCGTGAGGCCCGGCGCCGCCGCGGGTGGCCAGATCAGTCGCGCGCGGAGCCGCCCGTGGCCGATGTGTTCAGCTGCGCGCTCGTCCGGCCGGTGAGCTCCTCGAGGGAGACGCTGTGCCGCGACCCGTCCTGGAGGATTGCCGTGACGCTCTTGACGCCGCCACGAGGTGAGGCGTTCTCGCGCTCCTCCGTCGTCGGCGCGTCCGGCCACCAGGCTGCGAAGTAGCCGCCGGTGACGGTCGCGGTCACGCTGCCTTTCGCCTC
The DNA here is from genome assembly GCF_040298085.1 of Streptosporangium sp. NPDC001681. Lineage (NCBI taxonomy): Bacteria > Bacillati > Actinomycetota > Actinomycetes > Streptosporangiales > Streptosporangiaceae > Streptosporangium > Streptosporangium sp. NPDC001681. The sequence goes on from NZ_JBEOZN010000048.1 coordinate 34,236, forward strand.
CGTGGAGAGCTCCAGACCCACCACGCCGGCACCGACCCTGCCGGTCACGATACGCACGCTCTCCTCACTCGTGCTCATGACCGCGCCGAGGGCGGCCCGCGCCGCCCCCGCGGGAACCGGCGAAAGCGGTTGTGCGTCGGGCCCCGGCGTGCTGCCCTGCGAGCCGACGAGGTCGCCATCGCGGAGCAGGCAGGTGATCTCGGCCAGATGGCTGCTGTCGTCGTTGACGTAGACGAGCGTCCATGGCCCTCGGCCCTCGGTCACCACGGGCCGGAAGCCGAGCTCACGCCCGGTTGTGCGCTTGGCGGTGTCCCGGGCGCTGTCGAGGCACTTCTCCTGGGCGTCGGCGGCCCGGTCACCGCTCACCGTGTGTGGCGTCGCGGTCCACGCTGCCATCGCCGAGCCACCGCCGAACACGCCGGGCAGCAGCAGCGCTGCCGCGATGCCGACGGCCACCCCTCCGCCGGCAGCGGTGAGACGCCCGGCGGTGAGCAGACGAGGGCTGCTGGTCGTCGGTGCGGGCGTCTCCATCGGGTCGGTGGCCATCACGCGGGCCAGCAGGACCCGAGCCTTGGGGTCGGTGCTGGTGTCCAGGTCGGCGGGGGTGACGGCCGGGTCGAGGTCGCGCAGGGCGTGGTCGAGGGTGTCGTTCATCGCATGCTCCGGGAGTTCACGGTGGCGGTTGCCACGGGCTGGGTTGTAGTGGCGGGGACCGCGTCGGCGCGGTGGCGCAGGGCACGCCGGGCCCGGGTGAGCCGAAGCCGGAACGCGACGGGGGAAATGCCGAGCACCCGCGCGGCCTGTGGGGCTGTGAGGCCGTCCCACACGGCCAAGGCGAGCGTCTCCTGGTGGCGCGGGCTGAGCCGCCGCCACGCCCGGACGAGGTCGAGCCGGCGTGCCACCAGCTCGGGGTCCAGCCCGGCCGCCGCGGCGCCGGTCAGCTGGCTGTCGGCGATGCGAACGGTAAGTGCCTGCCGCCGCTGGTCGGCCCGCAGCCCGTTGCGCAGAGTGCGGTGCGCCACGCCGAACAGCCAGGCCCGAGCCTCGTCCGCCGCCAGCGGCACGTCGTCCAGGCGACGCCAGGCGACGAGGAACACGTCGGCGACCACGTCCTCGGCATGGGAGGGATGGACACGACGCTCGATGAACCGCAGCAACGTGGCATACGTCTGCTCGTAGAGGCGGGCGAAGCGCTGGGTGCGCGGCGGCCCGGTGTCGGTGACGTTCATGCCTAGGTCATGTCCGGCAAGCCCACAGGTGTGTCGCGAACCGTCACGACGAGGCGTCGACCGGCCTTTGGGGGCCCAGTAGTAACGACGCAGGAAACAACGGATATGCAGGTCAGCGGCCCATCTTCCACGCTGTGCCTGAAGGTTCCTAAGGGGGCTCTGACCTGCATATTCGTTGAAAATTCCGTCGATACTACCAAGACCTCATAAGGGGTCGATCGCAGGATGAGGGTTCAGGCCGCCCAGTACGGATGCGCCGCATCCGACCTCGTTGCGAGGCGGCGGGCCCGGGCACCTTGTGACTGCTCTGAGATCTTGGACTGCGACGATCTCGGCGGTCCCGTCACCGTAGGGCAAGAGCAGCAGGAGAACCCCCCGATGAGATGGCCTATCGCCGCATTCGCCGCCGTCCTGGCATCCGCCCTGGTCGCCGGGTTCGGTGACGGTGCGAGCGCCCAGAGCGCTCCGGCGGACCCGGTGCGGGCGCTCAAGAAGCAGATGGCGGCACATGGCGGAGTGCGCTTCTCCCGGGTCGCGGTCGACACGACCGAGGATCGAAGCGATGTTCCCTCCTGGATGACCAAACGCAAGAGCAAGATCACCTTCCGTAGCAAGGGGGCCGTCCAGTTCGGGGGCGGGAAGGTCACGGCCAGCGACGTGACGAGCCGAAACAGCCTTATCGGGTCAGATGAGAGCGTGCGGTTGGTCACCTTCACAGGCCGCAGCTATATGTCGGGATGGCCGGTGCAGCCGCTGCCCGCGGGCAAGGAGTGGGTCCTGCTCGACGACGACACGACCAGGCCGGAGATGGACAGCGGGCGGATCAGACTCGCCGATCCCGCCACGTTGCGGGCCGTGCTCGCCACCACCACGGCCAAACGGCCCGCGGGCCGCTACGACGGCACCCGCACCACCCTGTACGAGGGAAAGATCACCTTCGGCGAGCTGAGCAAGGCCTACCCCGGATTCCGTCTCCTCACCGACGGAAAGCCAACCGCGAAGGACCTCGGGATCGAGGTCTCCTGGCGGCTGTGGATCGGTGAGGACCAGCTCGTCCGCAGGGCGTGGAGCTCGTGGAGCGAACCCCTCCTCAAGAAGATCGACCTCTACGTCTCCAGCGTCACCGATGTCCGCCTGACCGGCTGGGGCACCGCACCTGGCGTCCATGCCCCCTCCGACGACCAGGTGGTGAAAGCCGATGGCCCCGTACCCGACTTCACCATCCGCACCCTCCAGCAGATGAGTGAGGACCTCGGCTCCCAGAACCACCCCGCCTCCTACTGAACACCCGGCCCACTGCCCAGCTGTTACGCGCAGGCGCGCGAGAAAGCCGGGACGAGGACCCTCTCGCCTTTGACAGCGGAAACCGGCCAAGGCCTTGATTACCAGTCGTTACCGGCGCGGTGCTGGTTGACGTCATCGGCCTGCCTGCGCGTCTGTTTGAGGGTGGGGCGGCGTCTTTAAGGCAGGACAGTGCCGGGTTCGGCGGGGGTGATCCGCTGTCCGCGCGGTGGAGGTCGGCACGCGACGAAACCCGACCGTGGCCGGGAGGGTCCGCGCGGTGTGCGAGCCCGGCCCCGCCCCCGGCCCGAGTGTGGCCGACGCTTGCCGCCGGTCAAGTCCGCTCCCTCGCTGGCGCTCGGTCGGCGGACTGGACAGTCGGCCGCGCGTCGGCCGGACAGGCCGCGGGGAGCGAGGCCGGGAACGGCGGGGAGGGAAGATCGGCTCCGTTGTGTCGTGGGGGCCTCGCAATTGGCCACACATCCGGTCCCGGCAGCAAGATAGGCGATCAGGGCACCTGATCGCGGTCCGGTCCCTCCGGGGCGCTGCGCTGAGCCGACGACGACCGTCGGCGAGCAGGCCAGTTTCCGGACTTTCTGGACCCCCTACGCGCGGGCGCGCGAGGTCTGTGGAATTCGCTCACAGAAGTCTGGTTCTGTGATCCCCTCCGGCGGGCGGATCGGCCGGCCTTCGGGGAGGATCGGACCGGATTTTGGCGGTAGGGCTGAAGCGGTGATGATCTACTGGGTCAGCGGGTCGGCCACAACCGCACCGTGTCGTCGAGGCTGCCGGTGGCGAGGGTTTTGCCGTCCGGGCTGAAGACCACCGAGGTGACAGCGTCGGTGTGGCCGGTGAGGGTGGCGATGGTTTTGCGGCCGGCCATGTCCCACAACCGCACCGTGTCGTCGAGGCTGCCGGTGGCGAGGGTTTTGCCGTCCGGGCTGAACGCCACCGAGTAGACCCAATAGGTGTGGCCGGTGAGGGTGGCGCTCGGTGTGGGGTTGGCGGCGCTCGGTGTGGGTTTGGTGGCGTTTGGTGTGGGGTCGGGGGTGCAGGCGACCGTGGTCGGTACGCCGATGGCGGCCAGGGCGCCGAGCCCACCCAGGAGCAGGGTGCGGCGAGATAGTGGCGGTAGGCCCTGGCCGCGAGCGCTGAGGTGGTCGAGGCACTCGGCCGGTCGAAGGGCCTGCGGTAGGTCCCGCGCACCCGCGCGGGCCAGCTCGACCTGCGCCTCGGCGTAGAGCTGCGGCCGCTGGCGGGCCTCACCCGCGGCTTCTACGACTGCTGGACAGCCGGCACCGTATGCCTTGGCTATTCCGCTGCGTGGGCGAGGACGAAGTGACGGAAGTTCTCCACTGCCGGTGGGCGGGTGCGATCCGCGACCCATACCAGGCCGATCCTTCGTCGTGCGCCCGCGATCTCGCGTTCGGCGACCCCCGCTACCGCGTCGCCCGGTGGGACCACCGCCACGCCCAGCCCGGCCGCGACCAGGCCGCGCAGCGTGCTTGTCTCTTCTCCCTCGAAGGCGATCTTCGGGCGGATGCCTGCCTCGCGGAACAGGTTCTCGATGATCGAGCGCAAGCCGTACCCGTGCCTCAGGACGATGAACGGCTCGTCCGCCACCTCCGTCAGGCTCACTTCCCCCTGCTCCCTCGCTCCCGTGACCGCCAGGCGGTGACCGGCCGGAACGGCCAGTCTCAGCCGTTCCGTCGTCAGCAGATGCCACGCCAGGCCCTCCGGGCGAGGGCTAGTGATCGCCATATCCGCGTGCCCCTGGACGACTTGCTCCTCGATGCGCTCGGCGCTGCCCTGCATCAGCCGGAAATCCACCCAGGGGTGCTCGGCCCGGTACGCGCGGAGCAGTTCCGGCACCAGCACGGTGCCCTGCGTGTGCAGGAAGGCCAGGCCAACCTCGCCGTGCTCGGGATCGGCGGCCTGGGCGAGCGCTTGCCGGGCCGCGTCTTCGGTGGCGACCAGGCGCTCGGCGTGCTCACGGAAGATCGCGCCGTACGCGTTGAGCCGGAGCGTACGGCCCTCGCGGTCGAATAGAGGCGCGCGCAGGTCACGTTCGAGCCGGGCGATGGCGCGGGAAAGCCCCGGCTGGGAGATCCGCAGCTCCTCGGCCGTCCGCGTGACGTTGCCGGTCTCCGCGACGCGGAGGAACCAGCGCACTGTAACCAGATCCATGCGTAGCAAGCATAGTTCTTACAAATAACTCTCATTGGACGTATCAGCGCACCATGTCGCATTGTGGAGAGGACATGGTTTCCTCACTGGTATCCACGCTCTCACCGGAAGAACGGCACCGTCGCGACTCCCCCGGGCTGCGCCGGGTCAACCTGGCCCTGTTCGTCGCCGGGCTGACCACCTTCATCTCGCTCTACAGCGCCCAGGCGTTGCTGCCCGTACTCTCCCGGGCCTTCCACGTCTCGCCGACCGGCTCCAGCCTGCTCGTTTCCCTGGCCACCGGGACGCTCGCCCTCGCGGTGATCCCGGTCAGCGCGCTGTCGGAGCGGTTCGGCCGTACGCAGGTCATGCTGATCTCCTCAGCGATCGCGGTGCCACTCGGCCTGCTGATCCCGCTCTGCTCGTCGTTCCCGGAGCTGGCGGCGGTGCGCGCCCTGCAGGGGATCGCCCTCGCCGGCGTTCCCGCGGTCGCGATGGCCTACCTTGCCGAGGAAGTCCACCCGGAGGCGTTCGGCGGCGCCATGGGCCGATACATCGCCGGCAACACGATCGGCGGGCTGGCCGGACGGCTGCTGCCCGGCTTCGTCACCGACCTGGCAGGCTGGCGCTGGGGACTCGCCGCGACGGCGCTCGCCTCGGCGCTGCTCACAGTGGCGTTCTGGGCCCTGCTGCCGCGCTCGCGGTTCTTCACGTCCTCGCGGCCGGGCCTCGGCGGGCTGCTGCGCCATCTGCGCGACCCGGGCATGCGCCGCCTGTACGTAGTCGGCCTCGTCCTGATGGCCACCTTTGTCACCGTCTACAACTACCTCGGGTACCGCCTGATCGCGGCACCGTTCGGTCTGCCGCAGGCAGTCGTGGCGCTGCTGTTCATCATGTACCTCGCCGGCACATTCAGCTCGCCCACGGCAGGCTCGCTCGCCGACCGGATCGGCCGCCGGCCGGTGCTCCTAGGCGCCTGCCTGGTCACCGCGGGCGGCCTGCTGCTGACGCTGCCCGATTCGCTGCCGGCCGTGGCCGCCGGACTCCTGATCATGACCACCGGCTTCTTCGCCGCGCACTCGGTCGCCAGCGGCTGGGTGGGACGGCGCGCAGCCACCGCGAGGGCCCACGCGTCCGGGCTCTACCTGTTCTTCTACTACCTCGGCAGCAGCGTCGGCGGATCGGCGGGCGGCCTGGCCTACGAGCACGGACGCTGGCCGTCGACGGTCGCGTACGGTCTGGTCCTGCTCGCAGTCGCCTTCGCGGCGGCGCTCGGGGTGCGCGTTTCCGCGGGAGAGAAGCGCACCGCCCCCTCCCCGAGCCCCGACAGTCAGTGATGGATGCAAAACCGCTCACTTCGTCGACCACCTCGCCATCGGCCCGGCCGATGTCTACGTCATCGACTCCAAGAACTGGAACCGCGGCCGTCGCGTCACCCCAGCGCGGCCGGTACGTTCACGTTGGAACCACCTGGGGTGACAACGTCACTCGCTCGGTCGTGTACGAGTCCACAGCGGTCGCTACGGCTCTGCGCGCCGCGATCGTTATCTTGGGTTGTTGACCTCGTCTCGCAGGTCAGAGCGAGATGATCTTTTCAGGTACGTAAGGCACGTTGGTCGGCTCTCCAGGCACGTTGGACCGTATGCGTGTCCGGTGTTCCACCGAAGCTTCTTCTGGCGTGGGACAGAACCCGGGGCAGCATGGGGCAGGCCGGTAGCGATCGCAGGCGACAGTTGCACTCCGCACCGGGGCCGATCGTGGACTCGGCGGTGGATTTCGGGCTGGCCCTGGCTTCGTTCTTCCCAGGGTCCGGGCTGCCCGTTTACCTGGTGCCGCGCGTACGGGCGTTCCTCATGGTGGATTCCGCGGCAGGCTGAGGGTCAGGATGGTTCCGCCTCGGGGGGCGTTGGTCGCGGTGAGAGTGCCGCCGTGCAGGCGCGCGTTCTCGGTAGCGATGGCCAGGCCCAGGCCACTGCCGTCGGTACGGGTACGGGCGGCGTCACCTTTGGTGAAGCGGTCGAAGACGTGGGGCAGCAGGTCGGCGGGGATGCCGGGCCCGTCGTCGGAGACGGTGACGGCGATCTGGTCGGTATCGGCCCGAACCTGGACGAGCACCGATACCGCCGTGCCGCCGTGCCGCAGCGCGTTGCCGACGAGGTTGGCCAGGATGACATCGACGCGGCGCGGGTCGAGCCGGGCGCGCAGCCCAGGGGGAACATCGGTGCGGACCCGGTCCCGCCAGTGCCGCAGCGCTAGCGTCTTGCCGATGAGCTCGCCCACGTCGACTTCGTCAAGGTTCAGTACGGCGACGCCGGCGTCGAAGCGGGACACCTCGATCAGGTCCTCTACCAGGCGGCTGAGCTTGCGTGTCTCGTCGGAGACGAGTTGCAGCGCCTCGGTGGTGAGTGGCGCGAGGCGGCCGGAGGCGGCGTCGGCGTCGAGGACTTCGGTCACGGCGGACATGGCCGCCAGCGGGGTGCGCAACTCGTGGGAGACGTCGGCGGCGAACCGGCGTGCCCGCGCTTCCATGTCGCGCAGCGCGGCCGCGTCGGACTGGAGCGTGGCCGCCATGGTGTTGAAGGTACGGCCGAGGTCGGCGAGTTCGTCGTTGCCGGTGACGCGTACGCGGGTGTCGAGACTGCCGCCCGCCATCCGCTCGGCGGCCGTCCGCAGCCGCTGTACCGGTCGCAGCAGTCTGCGCGCGGCCAGCAGTGCGGGGACGATGGAGATCAGGGCGACGGGCAGGGCTCCGGCGCGGGCGGCGGCCGCCAGGGTGTCCACATCCTGCTGCTGGGAAGCCAGGGAGAAGGAGGCGTAGACGACGAGGGGCGGGGGGCCGTGTGGACGGGCGGCGGCGGTGACCGGAAGGGTTACGGCCAGCCAGGGCGCCTGGCCGCGATGGAAGCGCTGGGCCAGTGCGGTGGTCGCGTTGGCCGCTTGAGTGCGCAACTGCGCGGGCAGTGGCGGCTGCGCTCCGGTGGCGATGAGCGGGCCGCCGCGATAGGACAGGGCGGTGCGCCAGCCGCGGATGCCTGCCGCGCGGTCCAGTTGCAGCGCCAGCGTACGCAGATCCGTCTCGGTGGGGTCGGCGGGCAGGTCAGGCGTCCGGGAGGCGAGGTGGGCGCGCAGGTCCTGCAGGGCGTCGGCCTGGGCGCCTCCACGATCGCGGTGCGGCCCTGACGGAAGGTGATGATGGCGGCGATCAGCGCGCTGAGCACGGAGACCAGCAGGAACACCAGGACCAGCTGAGCTCGCAGGCCGCGAGCGAGGGACGGGTGGATCACAGCGGCCCGAAGCGGTAGCCGAAGCCGCGTACGGTTTGGATGTAGCGGGGGTTGCGGGGGTCGTCCTCGATTTTAGCCCGCAGCCGCATCACGCACGCGTCGACCAGCCGGTAATCGCCGTAGAAGGTGTGCTCCCACACCTGTTCAAGGAGTTGCTGGCGGCTGAAGGTCTGTTCAGGAGCGGCCGACAGGAACAGCAGCAGCCTCAGCTCCGTCGGCGCCAGCGCAAGTTGCGTGCCGTGCTTGAGCGCGCGCAGGGCGACCCGGTCGATGAGCAGGTCGCCGTGGGTGGTGCGGGCCTGGTCAGAGGAGGCGGGCGGCGTGGTACGGCGCAGCACCGCGCGCATGCGTGCCTCGATGACCTCGCTGCTGGCAGGCTTGATCACGTAGTCGTCGGCGCCGGCCTCCAGACCGACCACGATGTCCACGTCATCGTCGCGCGCGGACAGGATCACGATGGGCACCTGGCTGAAGGCGCGGATGCGGCGGCAGGTCTCCAGGCCGCTCATGCCGGGCAGCATCAGGTCGAGCAGCACGACCTCGGGGGCGCTCGCGACGAGTTCGGCCAGCCCGTCTTCACCGGTCGCGACCAGCACGGTTTCGTGGCCCCTGTGGCGCAGGCCGACGCTCACGCCCCGGCGCACGGCCGGATCGTCTTCTATCACGAGCACGCGGGTCATGAGGAGGCTCCTTGGGCGGCTGGGACGACCGATCCGGTCTCGTCGCATCTGACCGGCCAGGGCTGGTCCATGGCGGGCTCGATCACCTCGACGACGGGGTCGTCGCCGACGTCCGCGGCGGCGGCCGTGCACACGAGCTGGCTCACCGCCACCGGCCGCAGGTCGCGTACCAGCCAGGGCAGACGCAGTTCCACCCGGCCTCTGGTCGTCGTGGCCCGGACCGGCTGGATTGACGAGGGAAGCTGTGTGATCAGCCCTCGGGCCCGCTCATCCGCCGTGGGGCCGACGAGCAACGCGTCCATGGCCCGTTGCAGCCGGTTTCCGGCCGGGGCCGGCCGCGAGACCGGCCAAACACCCTCTTGCGTGACGAAGTACACCCGCAGTAGCTGGTTGCTGTTCTCGGTCAGGCCGCCCTGGACCGGCTGACCGGCGGGCAGTGCATCGGTGTCGGTGATCCCGCAGCCCGCCAGCGCCGCCGCCGCGACCAGGACGGTCACCACGCGGCACAGCACCCCCGGCATGTGTTGCTCCTCCTCTTCGACGCGATGTCACCGGTGTGACCTGGCTAGAGCTGGCCGAGCCTGCTCACATCGACCGTCCCGGCACCGGGCTGCGGCCGTGGTATCGCCGCCCACAGTCCCGCCACCATCACTCCCGCGACGGCCAGCGCCACCCATCCACGGCGTCCGGTGGCCCACCGGGCCCGCAGCCGCACCGGGTCCTCGACGGCGACCTTCGACACTACCGCAGCCAGCAGCGACAGGCCGATCGCGGTGACCGTCCACCCCCAGCCGGCCGGCCCGGCCACCGGCCGTGGCAGCAGCAGATAGACCGGCCAGTGCCACAGGTACAGGCTGTAGGACAGCTCGCCCAGCCGGCGCGGTACGGCGCTGCCCACTGCCCGGCCCGCCAGACCGTCCGGCGCGTGGGCGAGGAGCGCGATCAGCGCGGCGCCGGCCAGGGCGTGCGCGAACATCCCGCCCTGGAACAGGCCGGGGGTCGTTTCCCCGCTGGTCAGCACCCATGACGCGAGCAGCCCGCCCAGCAGCGGGACGCAGATCGCGTCCACGGCCGTGGGTGACAGGCCGGCCACGGCGCGGCGGACGGGTGCGGTGGCCGCGGCCGCGCCGAGGAGCAGGGAGAAAGCCCGAGTGTCGGTGCCCTCGTAGGCGCGGGTGGTATCCACGGCCGCCCCGAGCCTGATCATGAGCAGGAGTGAGACGAACGCGCCGGCGACCGCGACGAGCGCGACCCGCCGCTGCCCGCCGCGCCCCTTCCCGACCAGCGCCACCACCAGGGGCCAGGCCAGGTAGAACTGCCACTCGACGCTGATGCTCCACAGGTGGGCGAACAGACGGGTGCCGGAGGCGTTCCAGTATCCGATCTGCTCGCCGATGAAATGCCAGTTCAGGCTCTGGGCGGCCGCCCATGGCGCGTCCCGCAGGGCGGACCCCAGCACGTCCGGCCCGGCGAACGCCCAGGCCAGCAGCAACGTTGCCGCGACCATGACGGCCAGCGCGGGCAGGAGTCTACGGGCTCTGCGCCCCCAGAAGGCCACCAGGTCGATACGGCCGGGCCCGGCGAGCTCCTCCAGCAGCAGACCGGTGATCAGAAAGCCGGACAGGACGAAGAACAGGTCGACGCCCAGAAACCCGCCGCGCATGTGCCCGGCGTGGAACAGCAGGACCGCGGCGACGGCGAGCCCGCGCAGCCCATCGAGCGCGCCGATATGCGCGCGGCGGGAGGCTGAATCCATCAGCCGCAGCCGAGTTTGATGAAGCGCTCGTCGCCGGTCCACGGCCCGGTGGCCCAGGCGCCGGGGGCGGGCGGAGTGAAGCCGGCCAGTTTGCCGAGCTGCCTGGCGAACCAGGTGGCGAAGGCCGCCGACCCTTGTTGACAGGAGTGGATCCCGTCCTTGGCACGCTGGGCCTTGTCGGCGGCGTAGTCGTCCCCCCACAGTTCAGAGGCATCCAGGTAGCGAACGTCAGCGACCTTGGCGGCCATCGCGGGCGCGTTCTTGATCGCGTCCTCGTGGGGCTTGTAGAAATCGTCGATCTTGAACGGCGGGGCGGACACCAGGACGAGCCGGGCGCCGGCGTCCTTTGCCGTCCGGGAGAGCTTCTGGTAGGCCGCCAGCTGCTGGTGAGGCGTGCCCCAGTCGTAGGTGGTGATCTGGTACGCGATCACCGTCGGCCGGAAGGAGGCAAGGTCCTCCTTCAGCCTCTTCCAGGTGTCCTTGGCCGCCACGGCCGTCACCGGGTGATCACCGGCGACGATGTTGCCGCCGCCATTAGAGGTGGCGTTCTTGAACTGCACACCGCTGGCCTTCAGCGCGGCCTCCACGGCCGGGGCCTCCGCGCCCGCGATGGAGTCGCCCATCCACAACACCCTGACGCTGGTCGCGGCCTGACTGGCGTGCTGGGCCGTCGCGTCCGCCGCGGCCGGTCCGTCGCCGGGGGCTGCGGTGAATGCGCCGCAGGCCGCCAGCGTGGCCCCGACTGCGACGACGGCCGCCATCACTCCGGCACGACGGCGGCCAGTGGATCCTTGGGAGAACGGGGAGTCAGGAGAGGGGTTCGTCGGTTGCATGATCCGTAGGCAATCAGACGAATCCGGTGGTCAACCGCGTTGTCATCGTTTCATCACACAATGAGGGATCAGCCATCACAGAGCTTCGCTGCCCCTCGCCTCCGGCGCGGTACGGCCCGCCGGCGCAGATACGCGAGACGATGGGGTTCCGGCTGGTGACGTTGGAGACCGAGGAACAGCAGACCCAGGCCGGTAGTACCGAGGCAGTGCACCTGACATGGCTGACATGCCTGAAGACCCCTGAATACTGGTCAGGCAAGTACGCGCCAACCTTACTTGCCTGACATGGCTTCTCTGAACTACGAAACGATCATGAATGCTGCTGGTTGTCAGGCCGTTGCCTGCGCGTCCCGAAGCGGGGCTCTCCTGAGAGGGTGAGGGTCTGGGCCAGGTCGCGATAGGTGGGCATGCCCAGATTGACGGCGGAGTTGCGGCGGGCGATGAGCCCGTCGACTTGGGCGAGTTTGGCTTCGGCGGCGGCGAGGCTGACGTGGAGCCCTTCGGCTTCGCCGGTCCAGCCCTCGCGTTTGGCTTCGGTGATGTGGGCGAGCAGGTTGTCGCGGATCTCCTGGAGCCGACGCTGCTGGGCAGGGTCGATGCGCAAAAGTGGGCACCGAATGCAGGATTCTCTGAACTATGGGGCCGTTCCGTCCCAAAGCCTCTGATCTGCAGCTCTCTGAAACCGAATCGGTGATGCCAGAGGAATCACAGCGAGATGCTCCGAAGAGCGAGAGTCGCTCCGCCTGCCGCCTCAGTACTGTGACTTCGCATGACCGACACCGAGATTGAGATCACCGCAGACCTGGTCCGCGACCTGCTGCAGGAGCAACATCCAGACCTTGCAGGGCTGGCCATCCGCGAGGTGGCGGGCGGCTGGGGCAACCAAATGTGGCGCCTTGGGGATGAGTTGGCCGTGCGCATGCAGCGCATGGACCCTACCCCGGAGCTCCAGCTCAAGGAGCGGCGGTGGCTACCTGTGCTGGCTCCGCGCCTGCCGCTTCCGGTGCCGACCCCGGTGCGGTTCGGCGAACCGTCCGAGCGCTTCCCCAAGCACTGGACCGTGATGACGTGGGTTCCCGGCGAGCCGCTGGACCACGGCTCGATCAGCCGCGGCACCCACGCGGCCGACACGCTGGCGAGCTTCCTCAGGGCGCTCCATGTGGAGGCGCCCGCTGAGGCCCCCGCCAGTTCGGACCTCGGCGCTCACCCCAAGAGGTGCACGGGCGGCTTCGAGCAGTTCTTGCAGGCCATTGACCGCGACGCCGTCGGCGATGTCCGCGCCGTCCGGGCCGTCTGGGCCGATGCCGTCGCGGCCCCCGAGTGGGAGGGCCCGCCGGTGTGGGTGCACGGTGACCTCCATCCCGCGAACGTCGTCGTCTCGGACGGAACGCTCTCGGGCATCATCGACTTCGGTGACATGTTCGCCGGCGATCCGGCGTGGGACCTCGCCGCCGCATGGGTCCTGCTACCCGCGGGCACGGCCTCACGGTTCTTCGACATGTACGCGCATGCAGACGAGGCGGCGATCCGACGCGCCCGCGGGCTGGCCGCCATGAAGAGCCTCTTCCTGATGCTCATGGGGCAGAACGGAGATCGGGGCCTTCCCGGCGGGAAGCCGAACTGGGGACCTGCAGGCCGGGCGGCACTTGATCGTGTTCTGAAGGGCGTTTGATGCAGTCAGCCCGTCTTGTCCCGGTTCTCAGCTTCCCGAACTACGAGCTGGCCGATCGGTGGCATGCCGATGAACACCGGCGAGTCCTTTCGTCGCTCCCTGGCGTCAATCTGGCTGATCTTGTCATCGGTGGCGGCGAGGCTGACGGTCAGTTGCTCGACGTCGCCTAGCCATCCTTCACGTTCGGCTTCGGCGATCCTGGCATGGAGGTTCTCACGGATCTCTTCCAGGCGGGGCCGTTCGCCTGGCCCCACGATCAGTACCGGGCATCGAACACAGGCGTGCTCGTGGACACAGCTGCTTCCGTATGCTCGGCCGCACTGCCCCAGGGCCAGCTTGCGCCTCTTCCCTGTTAACTGCACCTTGTCAAGCGGCAGTTGTTCAGCATGGAGCGCTGCAGCGTGCTGACGTGACCGAGGATGAGTTGTGGATTTTGATTGAGGATGCCCGCCGAGATGGTGGAGGCGTGCTGGGTCGCCAGGTCCAGCTCCTGCGCGAGTTCTTCTTGAAGAGCTCGTCGACCGAGGTCCTGCCGGCGTTTCGTGACCGGTGGGAGGACGTCGAGGATCGATTGTTCTCGTGGCCGGTCTGGGATGCCGCTTGTGTGCTGCTCGGATTTGTGAGCGATGACTTCTTCGGCGACGTGCGCGCCTGGATTATCAGTCACGGACGTGCAGCGGTGGATCGGATCGCGGCCGACCCGGATGCCCTGGTCGAGCTGGCCCACGATGTTGACTCCGTCAACGCTGGCGAGGAGCTTGGCGTGCTCGTCTGGGAGATGTGGGAGCGGCTGATGGGTGACTGTGGCGGCGAGTCCCGGAGCACCGGTGTGGGAGTGGGCAGGTAGGGAGTGATGTTGCGCCAGGCGCGCTCGATGTATTCCTCCTTCTCGCCGACCGGGGCGACATAGTGCAGCGCGCTTTCGGCGGCGTCGTTGCCCTCGAGAGGGGTGCCACCGGAATACGGCGGAAACGGGCCGCCGGAGGCCGACCTGACAGAGTCAATGCTCTCCAGTCTTGGACTGGCCGACCTGCCGACAGGGCGACCGAAGCGCTCGGCCGGCATCCTCGGCCGGCCAAGCTCGGTCGCGCCCGCCGCGGCGTCGATGGCAGGCGGCCTCGCGCCGTCTGCCGTCCGGCCCTGACGGGTCTGCCGCTCCCCGGCTCGCCGTGTGTTCTTCAGGACGGGTGCGGCCCTGCCAAGAGCTCGCCGACCTGGACGACCGCGAACTCGACCTGGCTCTGGCCCTCCTCCCAGTTGGCGATCAGCGTGCAGCCCTCGTCGGCGAGCAGGTCGCCGCCCGACCGCTCGGTCCGCAGGTACATCAGCCCCTCCTCGCCTTCGGTGCAGAAGAAACTCAGATGGGCGAACAACTCGGGCGGCGTGAGGTCGGCCAGCGCCTCCTGCCACTCCTCGGCCGCCTCCGCCTCGAAGGGAAGGAGGCTTTCGGGGCCCGTGCCGAGCGCGGTGGCGACCCGCATAGCGTCGAAGAGCGTGCCGTCCGAGACCAGCCGCGGGTAACAGACGGTCCAGGTGTCGCGCAGATCGGACGCGGCGAGGTCGTACCGCGCCAGCAGGGGAGCCAGGTCGCCGCCCAGGACGAGCCGGCCCGCGAAGCACGCCGCCGCGAGATCCGCCTCGAACTCCGGCGGTAGCCCGGCCTTGTCGAACTCGAAGACCGACCGGCTCGCGTCGAACTCCAGCAGCGGCTCGTCCAGGTCGAAGATCGGGCAGTCCCAGACGACCGGCTCGGCGCCGCGGAGGGCGGCCGGGTTCACCCAGGCGGTGTCCCGCGCGAAGCCGAGCTCGTCGATGAGGTCGCCGCCGAAGAACGTCGCATAGATGGCGTCGGCGTCGAAACTCGCCAGCGGACGGCCGAGCAGGATCTCAAAGGCGCCGGTCAGCTGTTCTCGCCACGGGCCCGAAATGTTCGCAGAAGCGGAGTTCATGCCGGGACCATATAGGCCGGGCCCATCATTCCAGACCGAGTTCGTCGGAAGCGGGCCAGCGCGTTGGCCACTGAGATGAAGCGCCTACGCCGCCGCACCGACGATTTCGGGAGTTCCGGGGGGACCTCGCCTAGCACACCGAGCGTGACGTGCAGGTCCGGCCGGACGCGGCCTGTTTCCGCCGTATGCCGGTGGCACCCCTCGTAGAGCAGCGTGAACAGGAAGCGGTCACGCAGCCGGTCGCACGCGTCCAGGATCGTTTGCACCTCGACGACGGTGAGCACCCGCGGCAGCTTGCGCGGCGCTCGGAGGCTGATCGTCCTGCGCGGCTGGAGCCCGCCCTTGCTGATGTGATGCAAGAACGGCTTCCAGGTCGTGTTCCGTCGCCGCGCGGCCTCGGGCAGAGTCCTGGCCTTCGACAGCACCACCACACAACGGGCTGCGACAGCGTCAGTCCTGAGCTCCGGCGTCGATGCTGTCGACGGTCAGGTCCGTCAGCGCCGCGATGGCCGCGGCGACGGTGGCACGCCCCCGGTTCAGCTCCGCGGCGATCGCCTCGGCCGCGCCCAGCACGCCGACGCAGCGCAGCCGGAGGGCTTCCTGCGTGAGCCCGGAATACGGCCGCAGGGCGGTGGCCATCAGGTCCGTGTAGCCGTCGAGCAGCTCGCGCTCGATCGCCTCCATCTCCTGGCTCCCCTTGAGCGCGGCCGAGATGGCGGTCCACTCCGGCATGTCGGTGGCGCAGGCGAAGTAGGCGGCGCTCAGGACGCGGGCGATCTCGCGGGGGACGGCCGGGGCGTCACGCAGGGCCTCCTCCGAGGCGGCCCGGTGCCGCTCGTCGAGCCGCCGGTAGAGCGCGATCAGCAGGCCGGGGCGGGTGCCGAAGTGGTCGTAGACGACTGGCCTGCTCACTCCGGCGGCCTCCGCCAGGCTGAGCAGCGTGAGGCTGTCGGTGCCGTGGGCGCGCACGATCGCCATGGCGGTGTCGAGCAACTGCTCCCGCCTGGCCGGCTTGGACAGGCGAGTTGATCCCGTGGTCATCGTCCTCCCTTGCGTCGCCTCTCAGTTTAAGCTACAAAATGTAAGTTACAGAATGTAGGTTAGTGAGAGGACATCACCGTGGAGCACTCCGTACTGATCATGGGCGGATCCGGCCAGGCTGGCGCGGGGACCGCAACCCTCCTGCGCCGGTGGTACCCGGAGCTGCCGCTGACGATCGCGGGCCGCGATCTCGGCCGCGCCCGCCGGGTCGCCGACGAGCTCGGCGCCGCGACAGCCGTGACCATCGATCTGCGGCGGAGCGACCTCGGCCTCCAGCGGACCGACGGCTACTCGGCCGTCGTGGCAACGGTGTGGGACAGCCACCTGAACGGACTGCGTTACGCACAGGACCGCGGCCTGCCGTACGTCAGCATCTCCAGCGGCCTGGTCGACATCGGACCCGAGGTCGTCGCCGCCGGCCTGCGAGCCGGCGCGGCGCCGATCCTGCTGGCCAGCCACTGGTACGCCGGGCTCGTCGTCCTCGCGGTGCTCGACCTCGCCAGGGAGTTCGACCGGCTCGACACCATCGAGGTCAGCGGCGTACTGGACGAACAGGACAGCGGCGGGCCCGCGGCCACGGTGGACATGGCACGCCTGCTGGCCGCCACCTCAGCGGGACACGTCCGCCGCGACGGCGTCTTCGGCTGGGTCAGCGGCCCCGACGCGCAGGTGGAGGTCACCGGCGTCGACGGCACCGTCCTGCCCGCCCAGATCGTCCCCATCCTCGACGTGCCGAGCCTGGCCCTCGCGACGGGCGCGCCCAACGTCCGCTTCGCGTTCGCGATCGGCGAATCCGCGGGCCGGCGCCGCGGCGGACCCGCGTCCACGGAGGTCAAGATCGACCTCGAAGGCGTGGACCGCGCGGGCGCACCACTCAGGACGAGCCGCTACCTCCTCCACCCGGAGGGGCAGCGCCCCCTGACGGCACTCGGCATCGCCCTCGGCGTCGAGCGACTGCTCGGCCTGCGCGGCGCCCCCGTGCCGCCCGGCCTCCACACCCCCGAGGCGTTGATCGACCCCGGCTACGCGGCCGAGCGGATGACAGAGATCGGCACCACCTTTACCGGCGCGCACGGCGATCGCTGACTCCGGCGATCGAGAATCGCGGGCGGCGCGTCTGTGCGTGTCAGTGGTTCGGCGACTCGTACCGCTCAATGTGATCGCGAAACCAGTCGAGCATGGGGTCCCCGTAGTTCTCAGGAAATTTCGGGCGGATATGCCTGACCTGCGGTGATTCTGATCAGTGCGTGGCCATGCGGGCGGCGAGTTCCTCCGCGCTGGGCGTTTAGGTACCGCGTTGAGCGTCGATCTCGTCCAGCCGTCGGTGGGTGCCCTCCTTGGACGGCTTGAGGTACCGCTGTAGCGTGCGGCGGTCTTCGTGACCGGAGAGGTTCATCAGGTCGGCCTCGGTGGCGCCGTCCTCTCCGGCGTGGGTGAGCCGGGAGTGGCGTAGATCGTGCAGGTCCCAGCCACTGGTAGCGGTGCCAAGGTGTCGTTCGGCGGTGCGGTAGGTCATCCGGCGCCGTCGACTGCTCTTGTCGAACTCCCCGGAGCGCGCGGTGCCGTCCTCGGGTGCGCGGCGGGTGGACAGGAACACCGGCCCGGTGCGGCGGCGGCCGAGGAGCTGGCCGAGCATCCGGGCGGTGCGGATGTCGTAGAGCAGGTCGTCTTCCTTGCCGCCCTTGCGGATCGTGCGGGCACGGCGGTTGGCGCGGTCCAGGTCCTCGACGTCCAGGCGCAGCACCTCGTCGGCGCGGGCGGCCGTGGAGTACAGCATCGACCACAGCGTCCGGTCCTCCAGCGACTGGCGCTTGTCGGTGATCAGCCGGTCGATCTGTTCGCGGGTGCGGACGCGGTTGTCGGTCGGCTTGGGCTGGTGTTCCCGGTCGAGTCCGGCCAGGACCGCGGTCGGGTCGCCGATCCAGTCCTGTTCGTGGAAGTAGGCCAGGGCGGAGCAGACGGCGGCACGCTTGGCGTTGAACGTCGATGGCGCCTTGCCGCCCCAGGCGGCGCGGATGTTGGCGTGCAACTGGTCGCGGCCGGCGTCGGCCAGTTCGCCGAGGTCGGTGATCCCGGCGAACGCGGTCGGCAGGGCCGAGGTGTAGGAGCGGACGGTCTCTGGCGAGGTGATCCGGCCCGACCGGCCGCGCCGGTTGGCCAGGTGCCGCAGGAACGAGGCGAGCGCCTCGGAGGTCGGCACGCCGCTCGGCGGCGCCGGTTGGGCGCTGTCGGTCGGCGGTTGCGCGACGGCGGCCAGGTGCCGTTCGGTGGCCATCGGGACCCCGCTCCCCTCAGTTGTCAGATAACACGCATAAAGGGGTGTCGCCGCCGGGGACGTCGTCCCAGGAGCGATCCTCCAATTTGTCAGATAATGCGGGATTATCTGACAATCTCAGCAGATCGACAAAGACGAGGACGACCGGGACAGGCCTCACCTGAGCGGAGTTGTGCCGGCTAAGAGTGGTCCAGGAAAGGGCGGTGGCGCGATGACCTCGCCGTCGGACCGCGAGCTGCTCAGCTGGAGTCCGGCCAGCGAGGCCGAGGAGCGCGCCGACATGAAGCAACTCCAAGCTCAGCGCGACGCTGTGACCGCGCCACCGCCGGTCTGAACCGTCGGTTAGGCGTCCTGTCCGACCTCGGCGAGGCCGCGCGGGTGACTGACCTCGCCGAGGCGGCGTCTGGTTTGGCATCGTGGTCGGAGGCACGCCGATGCGGCCCCTAAGTAGCAGGCGCCGAAAAACAACGCTTAGCCGTGCTGGCCCCACCTCGACATCGAGGGTGTGCCCGACCCGGAGCACGTCCCCTGGATCGACCCCGACCCATCCGGCCTGGCGAACGGCCCGGTGTCAGCGGCTTCACCGATCAGAAATCCTCCGCCACGTCGTCAGTTCTGGTAGCCCCTCGCACCGGTGGAAGGATTGATGACCATGACCGATACCAGACCGCTGGGCGTCGACGAGGCCACGTTCCTCGCGGCGGTCCGCTCAGGCGACACGGCGCGGTTCGCACTTATCACGGAGCGCCACCGGCGTGAGCTGCAGGTGCACTGCTACCGGATGCTCGCGAACTACGAGGACGCCCAGGACATGACGCAGGAGACGTTCCTGCGAGCGTGGAACAAGCGGGAGTCGTTCAAGGGCCACGCTGCGCTGCGGACCTGGCTGTACCGGATCGCGACGAACGCCTGCCTCGACTTCCTGGACAAGCGCAACGACCGCACACCCGTACCGTCCGAGCTGCCGGACCCCGGCTCCGAGGTGCTGTACCTGCAGCCCTACCCCGACCGGATGCTCCCCGAGGACCCGCAGGAATCGGTGGTGGCGCGGGAGACGATCGAGCTGGCGTTCATCGTCGCGGTCCAGCACCTGCCGCCGCGGCAGCGGGCGGCGTTCATCCTGCGCGACGTCCTCGGCTGGCCGGCGTCGAAGGCCGCCGACGCCCTCGAACTGACCGTCGCATCGGTGACCAGCGCACTGCAGCGGGCCCGTGTGACGATGCGCGAGCAGCTGCCCGGCCGCCGCCTCGACTGGCGGAGCCCCGCCACCCACGAGCTGTCGAATGACGAGCGGGGCGTGGTGAAGTCGTATATCGACGCCCATGAGCGCAACGACCTCGACGGGCTGATGTCCCTACTGCGCGACGACCTGCGCTTCGTGATGCTGCCCGAGCGGGGAACCTCGGTCATCACGGCCAAGGACGCGGTGGAGGGCTGGGTCTCCGGTGGGCTCTTCCAGCGCGGCCACGACGACTGGCGTTGTATCACCACGACGGTCAACCGCATGCCTGCCGCCGCGCTGTACCTCCGCACCCCCGGCGACCCGGAGTACCGGCTGTTCACCATCGCGGTCCTGCACATCGTCGACGAAAAGATCGCCGAGCTCACCGGATTCGACGCCGCCGACAAACCATGGCTGGGCCTGCCCCCGACACTGTCATCAGACAAAAGCCCCATCGTCGACGAGTCCAGCGCACGGGCCGCCGTCACCGAAGTCACCGCGGAATGAGCACCCCGGCCGGCTGAACACCAACGCGGCAACGCGAACCCCACCGCCCCGTCGGCGTTGCCGGCGGGGCGTCTTCATGCCCGAAGAACATCGTCACGATCAACGACGCCGTCGTCCTCATCTCCAGCGAGTCGGTCAACAGCTCACTCGGAACGCAAGGAAGGGCCCGGGGAAGGTTCCCTCACAGCCGAGGGTCACGGTGAGCACGCCGGGAAGGATTTCGACCTGGCCTCACGAGCCGAGCATCTGGCCCGTGCTCATCGCCTCGTCTCGTATCGGGTCAGCACCACGCCGCCGGGAAACGTCCGCGTCTCCACCAGGGTCAGGTTCACCCAGCTGTCCAGGGCCGTGAAGAACGGCGTGCCGCCGCCCACCAGGACCGGGTAGGTGACCAGCACGTACTCGTCGATCAGCCCGGCCCGCATGGCCGCTGCGGCAAGTGTGGCGCCGACGATGTCCATGGGGCCGCCGTCCTCGGCCTTGAGCCGGGTGATCTCGGCGACCGCGTCGCCGGTGACCAGGCGGGTGTTCCAGTCGACCGTGCCGATCGTCGAGGAGAACACCACCTTCGGCATGTCCCGCCAGCGGCGGGCGTACTCGATCTCCGCCGGCGTGGCGCCGGGCTGCTGGTCGGCGGTCGGCCAGTGGGAGCTCATCGCCTCCCACAGTTTGCGCCCGTACAGCGCCAGGCCGGTCGCCCCCACCCGGTCGGACCACCACTGGAACACCTCGTCGCTCGGTACGCTCCAGCCGAGGTCGTCGCCGGGCGCGGCGATGTAGCCGTCCAGGCTCAGGTTCATGCCGAAGATCAGTTTCCGCATCGTGCCAGCCTCTCGTGAGTCGATCTCACACGTACAGACGGGCGCGGCGCGGAAACCTAATCGGTGCGCGATCTGCGTCCGCAGGTAGTCCTCGCGTTCCGGACTCAGCACGGCGTACTCGGCGGGCTCGAGCACCACTGACCGGATCTCGATTTCACCCTCGCACAGGCAGCGGCGCACCCATTCGGTCAGTTCCGCCTTGAGCGCTACCGCCTCGGCCGGGATGTCCTCGGCGGTCAGCGGCGAGATCACCAGGTCGCCGCCATCGTCCAAGCGCACCGGGCCGTCACCGGCGGCCAGCACTCCCTCCAGCTCCCCGAGCGCCTCGCCCAGCTCGTCCTCGGCGGCGGCCAGGGCGCGGGCGGGGTCGGCGGATTTGCCCACGAGCCGGCAGAACTCCGTGCGCTGCGCCGACCACTTGTCCGAGGTCAGCAGGTAGGTGGCGGGGTCGGAGTAGCGCCGCGAGCCGGGCACGTACACATCGCCGGTGCGCAGTCCGTCGCGCAACCCGAGCAGGGTGCACAGCTCCCAGTAGTGCCGGTAAGCGCTGGTGTTTCCGGACTTGCGCGCGGTGTCGAGGTAGCCGCGCCACCGCGTGGGCACGAACCCGTCCGGCGCCTCGTCGGGGACGCGCCGGGCGCCGGTGGCGTTGAGTTCCCGCAGGATCTCCACCGCTTCCAGCAGTCCGGCCGCCGCGGTCCCGCCGGCGAACCGGACGGCGGCCAGTACCTGCGGGGTGAACTGCCGCAGGTACCCGTAGGAGCCTTCCAGGGCGGCCAGGTGCCCGTGGTCGCGCGGCAGCGGGGGTGCGGCCTGCTCCCGTGCCGACCGCAGGCGGGGCCACCCGATCCGCTCGCCCCGGATCAACCCGCCGATCTGTTCGTCGTCAAGCCCCAGGCCGAAGATGATGTCCAGGAGATCGTCGAGCAGGGCTTGGCGGTCCTCACCGGACTTCCCGCACTCGGCCAGCGCGTCGCGCATCTTCCGCTCGGCCTTGCCTTCCCGCGCCGAGATGGCCTGGTCGAACAGGCCCACGACCTCGTCGAGCACGTCGGTCGCCGACTGCGCCAGCAGCGTGAGCAGAATCGGGTAGCGGCGCTGAGGATCTCGCCGCTCCAGCGCCTGGGCGAGGAGACCTCCGCCCGTATCACCGCCGAACACGATCCGGCAGCACGCCGACGCTCCCGCTGACGACCTCCTCCAGTCTCAATGCTCGAGGCTTGGGGGTGAAAAGGCGAGCACATCGGGAAGGGGGCTGTCGTAGCGCTCAACGTCGACCAGCGCACTGAGAGCACTCGGTCCTTGGGACAGGCGCGAGCACGGCCGATCCGCGGTGAGAACGTTCGGATTACCGTGGCGGTCCAACGTTCCGTTCAGGCCTGGCTGGACCGGATCCCACCACGCCCCCGTGGACAGTTGCACGACGCCCGGCATGACGTCGTCCGACAGGACCGCGCCCGCGAGACAGCTACCTCGATCGTTGTAGACGCGCACGATCATGCCGCTCTCGATGCCGCGCGACGCAGCGTCCAACGGATTCATCGTCACGGGCTCACGACCACCGATCTTCGAACTGAGACTGCGGCCACCGTTGTCGTACTGACTGTGCAAGCGTGAGGCCGGCTGATTCGAGATCAGGTGCAGCGGGAATCGGTCCGACAGATCGGCACGAAGCCACTCCACTGGTTCAAACCACTTCGGATGCCCGGCGCAGTCGTCGTAGCCGAACGAGTCGATCTCCTCGGAGAAGATCTCGATTCGGCCCGACGGCGTCAGTAGGGGGAAACGCTGCGGATCTGAGCGGAGGTCCTCGAAACTGCCGGGGAACGGTCCGGTCGCCGCCGGCAGCTCAGCGGTGGAGCTGCGCCAGAAGTCGTCGAAGCTCGGCAAGGCGGCATCGCCGCCGAGCTTGGCCCTCGTCTGCTCGTAAAGGTGTCGGACCCACTCGATCTCGGAGCGCGACTCTGTGAACTCCCGCTCGTACCCGAGCCGGGAGGCCAAGGCGGCGAAGATGTGGTGATCGGTGCGCGACTCGCCCGCTGGCTCGCGGACCTTCGGCATCGCGACGATGTGGGGGTCCGAAAATCCGGCGGCGAAGTCGTCGCGCTCCAGGCTGGTGGCGACGGGCAGCACGATGTCCGCGAACTTGGCCGTGGTGTTCCACCAGGCTTCGTGAACCACCACCGTGTCAGGGGTCTGCCAGGCGCGCGCCAACCGGTGGAGATCTTGGTGGTGGTGGAACGGGTTCCCTCCACACCAGTAGATCAGGCGAAGCTCGGGCAACGTGAGGCGCTGGCCGTCGTAGTCGATGGTCTTGCCCGGACGCAGCAGGGCATCGGCGATCCTTGCCACTGGGATGAAATCCGGAACAGGGTTGGAAACCTCGGGTATCGTCCCCACGAAGGGGCGATCTGGGGCAACGCCTGTCGCGTCCATCGTCGCGTACCCTGCGCCCCAGCCGCAGCCAGGCCGACCCATCGAGCCCGCCATGGCGGCCAGTACGACAGACATCCAGATCGGTTGTTCACCATGGTCTGCCCGTTGCACCGCGTAGTTGACCATGATGAGAGAACGCTGGGTGGTGAGGCGGCCAGCGAGGTCGGTGATCGCGTCGCGGCTGATGCCCGTGATCTTCGCTGCCCAGGCAGCATCCTTCGGGATGCCATCGAGCTCGCCGACCAGGTAGGAGGTGAAGCGATCGAACCCGGCGCAGCACCGGCGAAGGAAGTCCTCATCGTGCCACCCGTTGACCAGCATCGTGTGTGCGATGCCGAGCATCGCGGCGGTGTCGGTGTTGGGGATGACGGGCAACCATTCGGCGTCGAGGAAGCCGGCGGTATCGCTGCGGATGGGGCTGATGTTCACGAACCGCACCCCAGCCTCACGGCACTGGCGTTGCAGGTTCTGCGTCTGGTGCCTGGCCAGCCCACCAGGGTTGATCTGGCTGTTCTTGAGGGCAAGCCCTCCAAATGCCACCACAAGCTCACAGTTCTCGGCTATCTCACCCCACATCGGCATCCGGGACTGGTAGCTCCACGGATGGCCGCCGATCACATGAGGGAGGATGACCTCCAACGCCGCGGTGCTGTAGGTGTTGCGAGAGTCGGTGTATCCCCCTCCCAGCGCCAGGAACCGGTGGAGCTGCCCCTGCGCGTGGTGGAACCTGCCCGCACTCGCCCAGCCGTAGGACCCGCCGAACACCGCGCTGTCTCCGTGCTGTGAACGAACTCGACGGAGTTCATCGCTCACCAGCGTGATCGCATCGTCCCAGCTCACCTCCACGAAGGCGTCCGTACCTCTGGCCGTGTCGTGGGCGCGCGGCTCGCCGTTCAGCCAGCCCTTGCGCACCGCGGGGCGCAACACGCGAGCGCTATCGTCGGCGGCTGTCACCATTCCGGGGCCGATCGGCGATGGCACGGGGTCATCGTGCCTCGGCTCGATTCGCACCAGCTGGCCGGAATCGACTACGGCGATATAACTACCCCAGTGCGTCGCAACCGACATGCGTCGTTCCACCATGCATCAACTCCGACTCTGAAGTTTCCGCCTGATATTGGTCAGCGGTTGCTAACGTCATACCCCGGGCACTACAAAGTGACCATTGCCGTAGAGAAGCGGATGGGCTACGGGACCCCAAAGCGGAAACGCCAACGTCCCGGCAAACACCCTCGCAATCAGGGGCGACGTCCCCTGAACAGGCCGCGAGCGACCAGGTCAAGAGCATCAGCTCCTCGCGGGTGGTCAATTCGGCGAGGGGGCGGCCGTGGGCGAGCAGGTAGCGTCGACGCGATTGTGATCGCCCACCGCTCCGGGCAGGAACGGTGTCTCCCTAGTCGTCCAGGCACCCGGCCGCCCGCCATACCTTCATCACATCGAGACCCAGGCGGCCTCCCGCACGATGATCATTCTCAGCGCCAACCACTGTTCCTGGGTTCCTCAACCTCGTGCCTACGAGGCACTGGCTCAGCGCTGAGCAGTCACTTGGTCGTCCCACGGCCCGTTTCTGCCGTATTCCGGTGCCACCCCAAGTACGTGCCAGAGTTGAAATCCAGCGGCGACCGCCAAGTCGTCGCAGCCCCCGCTGCACGCGCCGAACTCGCCGCCGGCAACTGAGCCACGCCATCACCCCGTGCTCTATCGGGCGCTGCGTTACACCTCTAGGTGAGAAGCACCTGGTCGAGGACGTGATCGCCGATGGTCGCCATGCTGGGGTTATCGGCCGAGTAGGCGGCCAGAGCAGTGCCCATGGCGAGGGCCCAGCCCCGTGCGCGCCCCCAGGTCACCTCGTCGGCGTCCACGCGTGATCGGAAGACCTCGCGCGCGTTCTCGTCGAACACCAACCACGCGGCGGCAAGGTCGGTGGCGGGATCGCCGCTGGTGAGGTCGCCGAAGTCCAGGACAGCCGCCAGCTCTTCCCCGTTGAGCAGGAGGTTTCCCGGGTGCGGGTCGCCGTGGAGCCAGAGCGCGGGGCCCTGCCAGGGCGGGAGGGCGGCCAGTTTCTCCCAGAGGGGGAGAAGCTCAGCTGATCGGGGAATGGACGGTAGGCGTTGCCGTACCGCTTCGTCGCGGGCGGCGAGCGGGACTCCGCGGACGGGGTTACGCGGTGCGTCAGGCGGTGCGGGCCGGTGGAGGCCCGTCATGAAGTCGGCCAACGGGACGGCGATGCTGGAGCGGTCGGGCGGCGGCACGTCGGCGACCGTGCGGCCTTCGAACCAGGGCGCGATCGTCCACGGCCACGGGTAGCCCTCGCCGGGCACGCCGGTTCTGACGGGTATGGGCAGCGCGACCTCGACGTAGTCGGCCAGGACTGGCAGCCAGCGTTGCTCGTTGACGATGAGGTCGACGGCAACCTGGCGGCGCGGCAGCCGTACGGACAGGTCCGCCCCCAGGCGGTAGATGACGTTGTCCCAGCCGTTGGCGACGGGGGTAAGCGGGCCCACCAGATCCGGGTGCTGCACGCGGATCAGGCGGTCAACAAGGTCGTCGTCGATGTTGGCTTCCGCCGCCGGGGTGTTCATGCCGCAACGATAGTGCGGGATGGCCTTGACAGACGTAGGCGCTGAAGCCGGGTATGCCTGGTTGTCTCCGTGGTGCGCTTGGCGACCAGTGTGAGGACAGCCTGTCTGCCGCCCGAGGAGTCGTCCTGCTTGGCGACGCCGGTGTCTCAGTGCACGTCGCCGTAGACGCCGTCGTGCCAGGAGATCTGGTTAATCGCCCGTATAGACAGCTTGACTCCTCCAAGATCTTATGCGGCCTGCCATGCATGATCATTATCAGCGCCAACGGCTGTCCGCCGGTTCCTCAACCCCTGATACCGTCACACCGCGTCGAGGCGGGCCAGCAGCGCGGCCGCGGCCGCCGACCGCGCGGCTGCCTTACTGGCCCCGCTCCCCTGGCCGCGCACCGGTGTGTTCGTGGCGAGCAGGCGGGTGGCGGCCGCGGTGAAGGCGGGCGCGTGCGACGGGCCGGTCGACTCCACTGTCTAAGCGACCGCCTCGATGCGGCCCTGCTGGGTCCGCTCGTTCAACACGCTCACCGGATGACGCTCCCCCGAACCCACCCCGACCGACGACCCCGCCGCCACCGGCGCGACTGCGGCCGTGCTGATCTGGATGCCCGCTTCCTTCAGCCACGCCTTCAGGGTGAAGGTCTCCACCTTCAGGCTCTCGGAGGCCTGGCGGATCGTCAGCCCGCCTGAGAGCAACGTCTGGGCGACCTCGACGACGCGGGCACGCTCGCGGCGCCGCTCCTCTTCGGTGGGCAGCTCCATCCGGACCGCGTGCTCGGCCGCCTCGGCCTCCAGCATCTCCCTCGCACGCACCAGACAGGCGACGCTGCAATGCAAGCCCAGCCGGATGTGGCGGCCCTTGCCGCCCGGCGCACGCTCGAGGAGATACCAGCCCGCCGGCACCCACACCCCACGCTCGGCACGCTGGCAGATCCGGCAGAAAACGACCGCTCGCTCTCCTGGTGGCCACCGCGCGTGGCGGCCAGACCGCCGCGGCGACGTGACGCCGGGACCAGATGCTGCTCGTCGGTACTCACGACAGCCCACCCTGCCAGAGCGGCTCCACCCCCGAGCGCGAGCCGTCTAGGTGGTCATGGACCGGGGCTCACGAAACGTCTCTTCGCGGACCTCTCAGCTTGATCACCGCGAGGACGCCCGTGGAAATCGTCGCCAGCCCTAGGGTGATGGACAGGCCGACGGCCGATGCGTAGTGCTCCAGTCCCTCGGCGCTCCACACGTAGAAGGGCGTCATGATCGCGTAATAGACGACGGCTGCGGTGAGCGTACCGATCGCCCACACCCGAAGTCGTGTTCCGCCCCGCACCGCGCTCATGATCATGACAGTCGCGCCGGCGGGCACCAGCACCGCGGCGAGGAGCACGGCGAACGGGTTGAACAGGATCGGCGTGTTCATCCCCGAATGAAACGCCCAGACTCCCACCCATAGCGCCAGCGCGGCCTTGGCGAAGTCAGACCTTCGCACACCGCATCCGAGCGTCACCAGTCCCGCCGCGAGGGCGGCCAGCAGCGCCACGACGGGGACGGAGTCCGGGTATCTTCCCGGTGCTGCCAGCGACACCGCGTTCGAGGGGTCGAATCCCTTCTCCGCCCAGCCCAGCCGACGCCAGACACCCGAGGCGTCCCGCAGGGCGATTCCGTCCGCACCATTGGCCACGACCACGACGTATCCGCCGGAGAGCTTCCCGACCGCGATCCCCAGCGACGCGACGACCTCGGCGTGCTCGGGGTGCTCAGGCGCGTGAGCCCTCGCTAGCCGGTCCTGGTCGCTGGGAGAGATCTCCCACGCCGTCACCCACCGGCCGTTCCTGGACTCCTCGACCTTGAGCCTGGTGGGGACGATCCGGTAACAGCGGTCCGGTCGCCCGGGCACGCAAGCCGACATTCTCGGAACGGCAGGCACCGGACCGTCCCAGCTCGACCACGAATTCCCGGCGTCGGCGGAGGCGAAGCCCGCCCCGCCCGATGGGCCGGGTGACAGGCCCCCGCGGGTCGCAACGACGATCACGTCGTCGATCACGTCGACCGCATAGGCGCTGTGCGGCTTGTAGATCTCCACCTGGCCGGTCGCCGCCACGGCCAGCACGGTGACGGGAATGACGACCATGGCCCGGGGGGGGGGGGGGGGGGCGCCCCGCGGGGTGGGGTGGGGGGAACGACACCCCGCGCACGCG
>NZ_JBEOZN010000049.1:0-62091 GCF_040298085.1 Streptosporangium sp. NPDC001681
CCGCACGGTCCAGACGGCGAGTTCCGGCGCGACGAGCGCACCGCTCCGCGGGGCGAATGAGGATTGGGTGAACGAGCGATGACACTGGTGGACATCGAGATCGGGTTACGGCAGCAGCGGAGTACTTTCGAGCTGCAGGACATCGTCGAGTCGGCCTCCCGGTTCCTGGAGGACGCCTCGGCCCTGGAGATCATCCGCTGGGCGGCGGCGACCTTCGGCGACCGGCTCTGCCTGACCGCCTCCATGGCCGACGCCCTGCTGATCGACCTGGTCAGCCGGGTCAAGCCCGGCGTGGACGTGCTGTTCATCGACACCGGTTACCACTTCGCCGAGACGATCGGCACCCGTGACGCGGTCCAGCAGGTCTACGACGTGAACGTGATCAACGTGAAGCCGTCCCGGACCGTCGCGGAGCAGGAGCGCGACCTGGGGCCGCGCCTTTTCGGACGCAACCCCGACCTCTGCTGCTACCTGCGCAAGGTCGAGCCGCTCAACCGCGCGCTGGAGCCCTACCTCGCCTGGGTCTCCGGCATCCGCCGCGACGAGGCGGCCACCCGCGCCGGTGTCAAGGTCGTGGAGTGGGACGCCAAGCGCCAGATGGTCAAGATCAACCCGATCGCCAGCTGGACGCAGGACGACGTCGACAACTACATGGCCGACAACGGAGTGCTGATCAACCCGCTGCACTACGACAACTACCCCTCGATCGGCTGCGCCCCCTGCACCCGCCAGGTCGCCCCGGGAGAGGACCCGCGCAGCGGTCGCTGGGCCGGCATGGGCAAGACCGAGTGCGGGCTGCACGTATGACGTGGCGCTCCCCCGGCGCCGCTTCCGTGACACCGCTGATCGCGGTGGCGCACGGGTCCCGTGACCCGCGCGCCGCCGCGACCGTGGAGGACCTGCTCGACCTGGTACGGATCGCGCGCCCGGAACTCCTCGTGCGCACCGCCTACCTCGACCACGCCGCCCCGACGCTCCCTGCGGCGCTGTCGGGACTGACCGAGGCGGTGGTGCTGCCGCTGCTGCTCACCGAGGCCTACCACAGCCGGGTCGACATCCCCGGCGCGCTGGCCGAGGCGACGGCCCGCCGCCCCCTGCTGCGCGTGCACGCGGGCGCCACCCTGGGCCCGCACCCGCTGCTGGTCACCGCGCTGGAGCGGCGTCTGGCCGAGGCGGGGGTGGAGCCCGGCGAGACGGGCACCGCCGTGGTGCTGGTCTCGGCCGGCTCCAGCGACCCGCGGGCCAACGCGACGATCGCCCAGATCGCCGGAGACTGGTCCGCACGGCGCGGCTGGCGGTCGGTGAGCGCCGCCTACGCCTCGGCCGCCGGTCCCACCCCGCAGGAGGCGGTGCTGCGCCTGCGGCGCTCCGGGGCCGCCAGGGTCGTCATCGCCCCCTACCTGCTGGCCCCCGGCCACTTCGCCGACAAGATCCGCCGCGAGACGCTGGCCGCGGGCGCCGACGTCGTCGCCGACGTGCTGGGCGCCGCCCCGGAGCTGGCGACGGTGCTGCTCGAACGCTACGACCGGGCCGCGCACCGGCAGCAGGTGCTCGCCACCGCCTGAACCCCACCGTGCCCGGCTCCGCCCACGAGGGGGCTCAGGGGCCTCACGAGGGGGCTCAGGGGCCTCACGAGGGGGCTCAGGGGCCTCACGAGGGGGCTCAGGGCACGCTCGGGGGTGCGGTGGCCTCGCCCTCGCAGCGCAGCAGGACCACCTTCCCGGTTCTCGGGTCCACCTGGCGCACGTTGTCCTGGCAGGTCGAGGAGATCATCTCCCGCACGCTGACCGACCACTTCAGTGGGAAGGGTTTCGCTTCGCTGAGCTGTGCCTCCCAACCTTCGAAGTAATCGTCCATCCCCTCGATCAGCATGTTGATCGTCTTGCCCGTGCTGTCGATCTCGCCGGGCAACACGACCGCGGACACGACCCGCTCCCCTGCCTCCAGAATCTCCATACCCTTGATCGCCCCGGTGCTCCGGTCCTCCTGGAAGATCTCCATGGTGAATCCGTCGGGACCGGTTCCGCAGAGCTGCCTTCTGGGAGGGCCGTCGTCGATCCAGACGATCGCCCGCCGCAGCGGTCCTGAGCAGTGGACGTTCACCATCGCCGGGCCGGTCAGGGATCCGAGCCGGAGTTCCTCACGTGTCCCACCGGTCTTGTAGCCGCGGGTCACGACCTCGCGCCCCGGGTAGGGCCCTCCCAACGGCTGTGACGTGGTCGGTGTGCCGGCGGACGGCCGGGCCATGACGCCGGTCCAGAGGTCGGCCTCACTCGCCGTACCGCCGCCCAGGGGCACGTTGAGTGCCACCGCGACGGTGAGGGCGGCCGCGGCCGCCGCGCCGGCCGCGGCCCAGCGGCGGCGTCTGATCGCGCGGACCCGCCGGTGGACGTCGGCGACGGTGACGCCCCCGCTGTGGCCGTCGTCTCCGTCTCCGGTCAGGATCTCGCGCAGTTCGAATTCGGTGATCGTCATCTCAGCTCCCCGTGGTGATCGTGACGGTCGCGGGATCGACCCGCAGTTTGCGCAGTGCCCGGCTGGCCTGGCTGCGCACGGTCGGCACCGAGCAGCCGAGGATCTCGGCGATCTGCTGGTCGGGCAGGTCTGCGAAGTAACGCAGCACGATCACGGCCCGCTGCCTGCCGGGAAGCCCGGCCAGGACCTGCCTGACCGCCTCCCGGCCGGCCACCGCGTCCTCCGCGGCCTCGTCCGGTGTCTCGGGGAGGTCCGCGCTCGGCACCTCCCCCCGCCACCTGCGCCGCCACCAGCTGGCATGGGTGTTGGCCAGGATGCGGTAGACGTAGGGGTCCGGATCGTCGCCCACTCTCCGCCAGGCGAGCCACGCCTTGGCCAGGGCCGTCTGCAGCAGGTCCTCCGCCGTGCCCCAGTCGCGGCACAGCAGGTAGGCGGTCCGCAGCAGGCGGGCCGAGCGCTGCTCCACGTAGCGCTCGAAGTCGGCCCGGTCTCGCATCGGGGGATCCTCCCTGCTCGGTGTATGTCACCGAGCACTACGCTCCGGGCGCCCCGAGACGTTGCACGCGTCCGGAGACTCACCCGCCGGGGGCGCGGGGAGAAATCCCGGACGGGGACAGAGGCGGCCGAGCGCACGGCCACGCGGCCCGGAGTGGCCCAGAGGGGCCCGGAGTGGCACGGGCCGACACGTAGCAGGTGAACGCGGGACAGGTGGGAGACCGCGCGGGTGGGGGACCGCCGTCAGTGGCCGGGCAGCCGGGGAGGCCTGGGGGGCCTGGGAGGGTGCGCTGAGCTCCAGGGCTGGGGGGGCGGGTGGATCTGGTGGGGGCGTGCCTCACCGGGCAGCTCGCCGCGCATCTGGTCCCACTGCTCCCGCCAGGCGGCCCACTTCTTCTTGAGGGGCTTGGCCCGCGAGTCTCCGACCACCTTGATGTCCCCCATGAGGGCATAGGCCTTGACCCGGACGATCGGCACGTTCGTGCCCGGGGGCGCCTCGATGACCTGGACCTTCTTGTCCCCCATGATGGCGATGCCGTCGAGCTCGACGTCCACGCCGTCCGGGACGATGATCTTCACGTCGCCCATGACCGCGGTGGCCATGATGTCGACCACCCCGGTGCGGACCTCGGCCTGGCGCAGGTCCAGCACGACGTCGCCCATCACGGCGACGGCACCGAGCGGCTTGTCGATCCGCCATGTGCCGCGCCGCTTGGAGCTGCCCATCACCGCCACGAACCAGCGTCGCGCCGCCCCGCCCCGCTCGGCCTCGGCCGGAGGATAGGCGGGGGCGGGCGCCGGGTGGCCACCTGGCAGGTCCGCGGTGAGCACGGCCAGCTCGGCCTGGGTGAGGGCGGTGTAGGCCGCCTCGGTGCGCTCGGTCAGCTCGCCGAGGGTCAGCCGTC
Organism: Streptosporangium sp. NPDC001681; assembly: GCF_040298085.1. Lineage (NCBI taxonomy): Bacteria > Bacillati > Actinomycetota > Actinomycetes > Streptosporangiales > Streptosporangiaceae > Streptosporangium > Streptosporangium sp. NPDC001681. The sequence goes on from NZ_JBEOZN010000049.1 coordinate 3,876, forward strand.
CCTCGACGGAGGCGACCCGCAGCCATTCGACGGCGGCCTCCCGCTCGGCGTCCGAGACCCGCATTTCCCCGGGATCATTCATGACTCACAACATATCGCGAGTTGTCTGAATAGAGGATCCCCAGAAGGTAGGAAGCGCGGTGCGCCCGGAGAAGGAGGCCAGGCCTGCTGACGCCCCCTCACGCAGGCACCGCGTCCACCATACGGCGGCGCGGGGCACCGCGCCGGGCGTCGCGGCCGGTGTACGGTCTCCTCGCCAAGGCAGGCAATATGATCCGTAGGCATGTATCGAGAACTCCTGGACGCGGTGACGGGTAACGACGCCGAGCGGGTCGAGCGGCTGCTGCAGAGCGGGACGAGCGCCGACCCCGGCGGCGCGGAAGAGCCCACCGCCCTGTACCTGGCATCGAGCGCGGGGCGCGTGGCCATCGTGCGCGCACTGCTGGCCCACGGAGCCGACCCCAACCGGATCAGCGGCGGACAGGACGCGGGGCTGCCCCTGTGCGCCGCCTCTGCCTGGGACCGCGTCGAGACCGTGGAGGCGCTGCTGGCCGCCGGGGCCGACGTGTCCGGGCGGGAGGCCGACGGGTGGACCGCCGTGCTCTGGGCCGCCGCCAACGGGCGGGCCGATGCCGTCCGTACGCTGCTCGCGGCCGGGGCGGACCCCGAGGACGCCAACGAGGGCGGCGACACCGCGCTCACCCTGGCCACCCGGCGCGGCGCCCTGGGCGTCGTGCGCGCGCTGCTGGAGGCCGGCGCCGAGGCCGACCGGCCCGACGGCGACGGCGACACGCCGCTGTCCATCGCCTACGACTGGCTCGGCACCCAGCTGGAGAGCGCGCTCCTCGAGCAGCTCACCGAGCAGGCCCCCGAGGGCTCGCAGTTCGTCGTGGGCCGCAGCCGGGCCACGGACGGCACCGACCTGGTGACCGTCGCGGCGGTGGGCCCGGACGGGACCCGCGTGGCCGAGCTCACCTGCCAGCGCGGGCACGCGGCCGTCGCGACCCTGCTGGAGGACGCGACGGACGAGCGACTGCCCTTCGACGAGATGGTCGAGCGGGCGATGCCCTACCGCGACATCGACGAGGAGGCCGAGACCTGGTGGACCGTGGCGAGCTCGCTGAGCCGGCGCGGCGACGGCGAGACCTTCGACGCGGCGGCGCGGCTGTGCGCGAGCGAGGACCCGCGCAAGCGGGAGTTCGCCGTCGACGTGCTCGCCGAGTTCGGCTTCACCGAGGACGAGAAGCCCTTCCTGGAGGAGACGCTGCCGATCCTGCGACGGATGGCGGCCACCGAGGGCGACGAGCGGGTGCTGCGCTCGGTGCTCGGCGCGCTCGGTCACCACGCCGACCCGCGTGCCCTGCCCGAGGTGCTGGAGATCATCACCTCCGACGGCTGGACCCGCACCCAGGCCGACCCCGCCGCACTGGCCGCCGTCCTGCCGGCCGGCCACGCCGAGGGGCTCGCGCTGCTCATCTCGATGACCGAGGACCCCGACGCGGAGGTACGCGACTGGGCGACCATGGGCCTGGCGGGTCTGGCGCAGGACAGTGAGCCGATCCGCGACGCGCTCGCCGCCAGGCTCGACGACGAGGATCTGAACACTGTCGCCGAGGCCACCCGCGGCCTGGCCACCCGGGGGGACGCCCGCGCCCAGCGGGGCGCCGACCGCGTGCTCGCCGAGAGCGACGAGGACGACGACTACGTCCGCGACCTGGTCAAGAACCTCTGAACCGCGAGCCGTACGCGCGACTCCCCCCGGCCGGCGCCGGGGCGGAGGACGCGTACGGCGAGAGGCGTTCCCGGAGGGCGCGCCCTCCAACTCCACGCGAAAGCCGGACATAGCACCACAATTAAGTGCACCAACTCTCCGGAGGGATGTTGAGATAGGCATAGGAGCCGGCGACGGGCCGGATGAGTTCACCGGAGGCCCCACGTGACCCATGACGTCTTCAACCAGGCAGATCCGCTCACCGGGCACGACGTGTCCGCCGACGCCGCCCTCATGGACGGCGTGGACCGGGAGGGCGCGGGATGGGCCACGGGGGAACTGCGCAGGCTCGGCCTCCTCGCCGGTTCCGAGCAGGCCCAGGAGTGGGGGCGGCTGGCGAACGAGCATCCGCCCGTGCTGCGCACCCACGACAGGTACGGGCGGCGGATCGACGAGGTGGAGTTCCACCCCGCCTGGCACGAGCTGATGACCGTCGCCGTCGGCAACGGCATGCACGCCACCCCGTGGACGAGCGCCAGGCCGGGCGCGCACGTGGCCCGCGCCGCCAAGTTCTATCTCTGGAGCCAGGTCGAGGCGGGGCACGGCTGCCCGATCTCGATGACCTACGCGTCGATCGCCGCGCTGCGCCACAGCCCGGTGCTCGCCGCCGAGTGGGAGCCGCTGCTGGCCTCGCGGAGCTACGACTTCGGGCTGCGCCCGCCGCTGGGCAAGCGCGGCGTGCTCGCCGGGATGGCGATGACCGAGAAGCAGGGCGGTTCCGACGTGCGGGCCGGCACCACCCGCGCCGAGCCGCTGAGCGACGGAAGCTACCTGCTGACCGGGCACAAGTGGTTCAACTCCGCCCCGATGTGCGACGTGTTCCTGGTTCTCGCCCAGGCCCCCGGCGGGCTGTCGTGCTTCCTGCTCCCCCGGATCCTGCCGGACGGCACCCGCAACGCCGTCCAGCTGATGCGGCTGAAGGAGAAGCTGGGCAACCGGTCCAACGCCAGCGCCGAGGTGGAGTACCACGGCGCGACGGCCTACCTGGTGGGCGAGGAGGGCCGGGGCGTGCGGACCATCCTGGAGATGGTCAACATGACCCGGCTGGACTGCGTGATCGGCTCCGCGGCCGGCATGCGGTACGGCGTCACGCAGGCGGTCCACCACGCCAGGCAGCGCGCCGCGTTCGGCAGGAAGCTCGCCGACCAGCCGCTGATGCGCAACGTGCTGGCCGACCTGTCCCTGGAGTCGGAGGCGGCGACCGTCCTGATGACGCGGCTGGCCGGCGCCACCGACCGGGCCATCGCCGGGGACCGGGCCGAGGCCGCGCTGCGCCGCACCGCGCTGGCCGTGAGCAAGTACTGGGTCTGCAAGCGCGCTCCGGCGCACGCGGCCGAGGCGCTGGAGTGCCTGGGCGGCAACGGCTACGTCGAGGAGTCGCAGATGCCCCGGCTGTTCCGCGAGTCGCCGCTCAACGGCATCTGGGAGGGCTCGGGGAACGTCGCGGCGCTGGACGTGCTGCGCGCCCTGGGCCGCGAGCCCGAGGCGCAGGAGGCGTTCTTCGCCGAGGTCTCGCTCGCCTCCGGCGCCGACCGCCACCTGGACGCCGCCGTCGACCGTCTGCGCAAGTCCCTGGACGACACGACGGACTTCGAGGCCCGCGCCCGGCGTGTCGCCGAGGACATGGCCCTGGTGCTGCAGGGGTCGCTGCTCGTCCGGCTGGCGCCGACGGCCGTCGCCGACGCCTTCTGCGTCTCCCGGCTGTCCGGTGACGCGGGCCGCGCCTTCGGTACGCTCCCCCCCGGCCTGGATCTGGACGTCCTCGTCGAGCGCGCCTCCTACTGACCCGCCCCCGGCGGATGTTGCGGGGCCGTTCGGGCATTGGCTCCGGGGAGGCGAGTAGGGTCGGTCCTGGTTGACTCTTCATGATCGAAAGGATGATCGCCATGGCGACGACACGTACCGCGACGACCCAGTGGAAGGGCTCGCTGATGGAGGGCGCGGGCAGCGTCTCCCTCGACTCCTCCGGGGTAGGCACGTTCGACGTGTCCTGGCCCTCCCGCGCCGAGCAGGCGAACGGCAAGACCTCTCCGGAGGAGCTCATCGCGGCCGCGCACTCCTCGTGCTTCTCGATGGCCCTGTCCCACGGGCTGGCCCAGGCGGGCACCCCGCCGCAGACCGTGGAGACCAAGGCCGACGTGACCTTCCAGCCGGGTGAGGGCATCACCGGGATCGTCATCTCGGTCCGCGCCCAGGTCGACGGCCTGACCGCCGAGCAGTTCCAGGAGGCGGCCGAGAAGGCCAAGGCGAACTGCCCGGTGAGCAAGGCCCTCGCGGGCACGACGATCAGCCTCAACGCCGAGCTGCTGAGCTGATCACGGCCCGCCGCCCACGGTCATGGCCGATCACGACCGACCGGCCACGATCGGGCTGATCACGGTTGAGCCGCTCACCGGGCGGTCACCGCCGGGGTGATCACCACGCCTTCGTGACCATGCGTGTCCCACAGGACACGCATGGTCACGGACGGCGCGCCGAAAGACTAGGACAAATCTCCTCAACGCCACCTTAAGGTGACAAGGGCGAGAACACCCTGCACAAGGGGGCCCGACCAGAGGAGAATAGGGGCACATGCGCGAAGTCTGGCCAGGAGAGTCCTATCCGCTTGGCGGCACCTGGGACGGGGTGGGCGCCAACTTCTCCCTGTTCTCCGAATCCGCCGAACGCGTCGAGCTCTGCCTTTTCGGGGACGACGGGCACGAGGAACGCGTCGAGCTGACCGAGGTCGACGGGTTCGTCTGGCACGGCTACCTCCCGGGGATCATGCCGGGACAGCGGTACGGCTACCGCGTCCACGGTCCCTACAACCCCTCTCAGGGGGACCGGTGCAACCCCTCCAAGCTGCTCCTCGACCCCTACGCCAAGGCCGTCGAGGGCGACCTGAAGTGGAACGAGGCGCTCTTCTCCTACCGGTTCACCGATCCCGGCAGCCGCAACGACACCGACACCGCCCCCTTCATGCCGAAGAACGTGGTGGTCAACCCGTTCTTCGAGTGGGGAAACGACAGGCCGCCCCGGACCCCGTACCACCAGACCGTGATCTACGAGGCGCATGTCCGCGGGCTCACCATGCGCCACCCCGCGGTGCCCGCGGAAAAGCGCGGCACCTACGCGGGACTGGGCCACCCCGCGGTCATCGACCACCTGCTGAGCCTGGGTGTCACCGCGGTGGAGCTGATGCCGGTGCACCAGTACGTGCCCGAGCACGCGATGGTCGCCAGGGGCCTGACCAACTACTGGGGCTACAACACGATCGCCTACCTGGCCCCGCACGCCGCCTACTCCTCCTCGGGCCAGCGCGGCGAGCAGGTGCAGGAGTTCAAGGCGATGGTACGGGCGCTGCACGAGGCGGGGATCGAGGTCATCCTCGACGTGGTCTACAACCACACCGCCGAGGGTGACCACATGGGGCCGACGCTGAGCTTCCGCGGCATCGACAACAGGGCGTACTACCGCCTGCACGACGGCGACCGGCGCTACTACCTCGACTACACCGGCTGCGGGAACTCCCTCAACGTCCGCTCGCCGCACGCCCTCCAGCTGATCATGGACTCGCTGCGCTACTGGGTCCTGGAGATGCACGTGGACGGCTTCAGGTTCGACCTGGCCTCCGCCCTCGCCCGCGAGCTGCACGACGTCGACCGGTTGAGCGCCTTCTTCGACCTGATCCAGCAGGACCCGGTGATCTCCCAGGTGAAACTGATCGCCGAGCCGTGGGACGTGGGACCCGGCGGCTACCAGGTCGGCAACTTCCCGCCGCTCTGGATGGAGTGGAACGGCAAGTACCGCGACAGCGTCCGCGACTTCTGGCGCGGCAGCGGGTCCGCGCTGCCCGAGTTCGCCTCCCGGCTGACCGGCTCCGCCGACCTCTACGCCACCTCGGGGCGCCGCCCCGTGGCCTCCATCAACTTCGTCACCTGTCATGACGGGTTCCCCCTGACCGACCTGGTCTCCTACGACCGCAAGCACAACGAGGCCAACAAGGAGAACAACCGCGACGGCACCGACGACAACCGGTCGTGGAACTGCGGGGTCGAGGGCCCCACAGAGGACCCGGAGATCGTGAGCCTGCGCAGGCGCCAGCGCCGTAACTTCCTGGTCACCCTGTTCATCTCCCAGGGCGTGCCGATGCTGCTGGCCGGTGACGAGTTCGGCCGGACCCAGGGCGGCAACAACAACGCCTACTGCCAGGACAACGAGATCTCCTGGATCGACTGGTCGCTGGCCTCCGGCGAGGCGGACCTCCTCGACTTCGTCAGGAGCCTCTCCAAGCTGCGGCGCGAGCACCCGGTATTCCAGCGGCGCCGCTTCTTCCACGGCCACAAGGCCGACGACGGCACCCGCGACATCGTCTGGCTCACCCCGTCGGGAGAGGAGATGTCGGCGAGCGACTGGCACACCGGCTACGCCAAGTCACTGGCCGTCTTCCTGAACGGCGACGCCATCACCGAGCCGGGCACCCGCGGCGAGCGGATCACGGACGACTCGTTCCTGCTCCTGATCAACGCCCACCATGAGGAGATGATCTTCACCCTCCCCGAGGCGAAGTACGGCAAGCGGTGGCGGCGGGTGCTGGACACCGCCGACGAGGGGACAGAGCTCCTCTCGCCTCCGCAGGAGTCCTGGCCGGCCGAGAGCGCGGTGGAGGTGACCGCCCGCTCGGTGCAGATCCTGCACTGCGAGCGGGCGTAGGGCCGGCCGCTCGCGGCCTTCAGGCCCCTGACGCGATCGCGGCGGTGAGCAGGACGAGCACGAACGTCGCCACGCCGGCCGCGCCGTGCAGCACGACCGCGACCATGGGGAAGCGCTGCTCGGCGCCGCGGGCGTGGCGTCCGCCGCCCAGCCAGCGGGTGAACATGGTGAAGCCCAGCAGCGCGGAGAGCGCGAGGACTCCGAACGACAGCCAGGCGAAGGCCGGCTCCAGGGTGCGTACGTACACGATCCAGCAGGCCAGGGCGGACACCGCCAGGGCCGGATGGGCGAAGATGAGCAGCGCGGGAAAGCGGGTGACCTTGGTCGCCTGCTGGCGGAGCCCTCCCCCGGAGAGCCACAGGTACAGCAGGTAGATCCCGACCATCGCGGTGATCAACCATGTCACGATCGTGACCAGCCCCACACAGCCCTCCCGTGTCTCCCGGAACGAATCATGTACCGGGAGCCGCCCCGAGTCACCCCAGCCCTCAGATCCAGTATCGAACGCTCCGGGAGAACTCACAGGTCGTTTCCATGCGAAGGTAGGAGAATGCGCCTCATTCACCCCGAGACCGCGGACGAGGTCGACCTCGTCCGCGCCTACGCCTACCCGGCCGGCCCCTGCCTGCGGATCAACATGGTCGCCAGCGCCGACGGCGGTACCTGGCTGAAGGGACTGTCGGGCGGGCTGTCCGGCAGGGGCGACCGCCAGGTCTTCTGGACGCTGCGCGGGCTGGCCGACGTCGTCGTGGCCGGTGCGGCGACCGTACGGGCCGAGGGGTACGGCCCGGCACGGCCCAGGCCGTCGTGGCAGGGGCTGCGCGAGGGCCGCCCGGCCGCCCCGCCGGTGGCGGTGATCACTCGCGGGCTCGACCTCGACCTGTCGGGCCCGCTGTTCACCGAGGCGGAACCGTACGCCCGGACCATCGTCATCACCTGCGGGGCCGCCCCCAAGGAGCGCCGCGAGGAGGCCGCCAGGTGTGCCGAGGTGATCGTGGCCGGGGGCGAGCGGGTGGATCCGGTGCTGGCGATGACGGCGCTCCGCGAGCGCGGCCTGAGCCGGGTGCTCTGCGAGGGCGGCCCGAAGACCAACGCCCAGCTGGCCGCCGCGGACCTGGTCGACGAGCTCTGTCTCACGGTGAGCCCGCTGCTGATCGGCGGGGACGCCGCCCGTGCCCTCGACGGCCCTCCCTCGCTCACCCCCCTGCGCCTGGCCCACGTGCTGGAGGACGAGGGGTTTCTCTTCACGCGGTATGTCCGGCGAGACGAGAAGGCCGGAGCCCTCTAGCGCCGGAGGTCCCGGCGTTCCATGATTCATGTGGACATACCTCTAGAGAAACGATATATCTCGACCATGGAACGATCATCCTCCTCCGGCGACGAATTGCGTGCCTCGCTCGAGGCCCGCCGGGACCTCGGACCGGAATACGAAGACTCCCTCGTCGAGGGTTTCCTGGAGAAGATGGACCGGGAGATCGACAAGCGGGTGGACGACCGGCTCGCCGCCCGCGCCCGCAAGGAGAGCCCCGCGGTCCGTCCCTCCCTGGACGCCGGGCAGCGGCTGGCGCTGGCGATCGTCTCCCTGGCGACCGGGATACCCGCGACGATCGGGCTGGCCTTCTCCGGCCTGGGCGACTCGATCCTCGCGTTCATCCTGGTGCTCGTGTGGGTCGGCATCATCAGCGTGAACCTGTCGTTCGCCCTCGCGCGGCGGCGCCAGGGCTGACCCCCGCCGCCCGCTTCCACTTCCACGTCAAGCAAGCGTACGCTTGGGCAAGTTTCCGGTACGGCTGACGCGGGAGTGATGAGTGGACGAGTACCGCAATCTGATCGGCGGCCGCCTGGCGGCCGCGGCCGACGGCCGCACGCTGGACTCCGTCAACCCCGCCACCGGCGAGGTCTGGGCCCGAGTCCCGGCGAGCGGCAGGGCCGACGCGGAGGCCGCCGTCGCGGCGGCGCGCACGGCCTTCCCCTCCTGGTCCGCCATGCCCGCACTCGGCCGGGCGCACTTCCTGCGCGGGGTGTCGGAGGTCTTCGCCCGGCACGCCGAGGAACTGGCCAGGATCGAGACCAGGGACAACGGGCGCATCCTGCGGGACACGCTGAAGAAGGACCTGCCCGGCATGACCCACCTGTGGCAGATCGCCGCCGGGCAGGTGCTCGACGCGGTCAAGGGCGAGACGGTGATCCTCGGCCCGGACAGCCTGGGTCTCACCCGTCGCGAGCCGTACGGAGTGGCGCTCTGCGTCATCCCGTGGAACTCCCCCATCTCGACGTTCTCCGCCAAGGCGGCCTACGCGCTGGCCGCGGGGAACACCGTGATCGTCAAGCCCGCCGAGCAGGCCTGCGCCTCGGTGCTGCGCCTCGGCGAACTGCTGGCCGAGGTACTCCCGCCCGGCGTGCTCAACATCGTCAGCGGCCTCGGGGAGGACGTCGGCGACCCACTGGTCAGGCACCGCGGGGTCAACAAGATCAGCCTCACCGGCTCCACCCAGACCGGGCAGGCGATCACCCGGGCCTCGGCCGACCACCTCAAGCCGCTGACGTTCGAACTGGGCGGCAAGTCACCGAACATCGTGTTCTCCGACGCCGACCTGGACGCCGCCGCTCAGGGGGTGACCGTCAACTCGGTCTACACCGGCAACGCCGGACAGGTCTGCGTGGCCGGGTCCCGCATCCTGATCCACCGGCCGGTCTGGGACGAGATGATCGGGCGGATCACCGCCATCGCCTCGCAGGTCCGGCTGGGCGACCCGCTCGACATGGCCACCACGATGGGCCCGATCGTCTCGGCCGGGCAGTACGAGCGGGTCGCCTCCTACCTGGAGATCGCCGAGAAGGAGGGCGCCGAGCTGGTGTTCGGCGGCCAGACGGGGGCCGACGTGGTCCCGTCCATGCCCGGCGGCTACTGGGTGGCCCCCACCCTGTTCAGCACCTCCGACAACGCGCTGCGCGTCTGCCAGGAAGAGATCTTCGGTCCGGTGGCCGTGGCCATCCCCTTCGACACCGAACAGGAGGCTCTGGCGATCTCCAACGACTCCCCCTACGGGCTCGCCGCCGGCGTGTGGACCCGCGACCTCGGCCGCGCCCACAGGTTCGTCCGCGACCTGCAGAGCGGCACCGTCTGGGTCAACACCTTCCGCCAGATGCCCCCGGGGCTGCCGTTCGGCGGCGTCAAGGACTCCGGGTACGGGCACGACGCCGTGCTGGAGTACACCAGGGAGAAGGCCGCGATCATCCATATCTGACCGGTGAGCCCCGCCGGGCAGGCCCTTTACCGGAAACCGAATATGGTTCTAGAGTCTGGGCATGGGAATCGCGATCACCGAGGAGCACCGGGCGCTGGCCGTCTCCGTCCACGGCTTCGCCGGACGGAACATCGCGACGCGCGGCATGGACCACGAGCCGTTCCGCGCCGCGCTGGCCGCGCAGGGCCTGCTCGGGCTTCATCTGCCCGAGGCCTACGGAGGGCAGGGCGGCGGCCTGCGGGAGCTGGCGGTCGCCCTGGAGGCGCTCGGCGAGCACTGCACGCCGGGTTCCCACCTGCCCACGGTCCTGGCCTCGGCCGTCATCGCCCGCGCCGCCCCCGCGCCGTCCCCCCACCACGACCTGCTGCGGGCACTGGCGGACGGCACGCTGACCGCCGCGATCGCCCTGCCCGGCGGTGCCCGTACGGCCACGACGAGCGCGGCGGACGCGACCGGGCCGACCGCCCTGACCGTGCTCGGGTCCGCGGATGCCGGGGTGTTCGTGGTCCCGCTTCCCGGCGGCCGGTGGGCCGCGCTCGACCCCGGCGACTGCTCGGCCAAGGCGGTCGACGGCATCGACCTGACGCGGCCACTGGCGGCGGTGACAGTGACGGTGACGGCCGTGCCCCAGGAGCGCGTGCTGGGCGGCGTGACCTCCCGCCTCGTCTCGGACCTGGCCGCCGTCCTGCTCGGGGCGGAGGCCTGCGGCGTGGCGGCGTGGGCGGTGTCCACCGCCGCCGAGTACGCCCGGGTACGGGAGCAGTTCGGACGCCCGATCGGCCAGTTCCAGGGGGTGAAGCACAGGTGCGCGGCCATGCTCGTCGCCCTCGAACAAGCCCGCGCCGCCGTCTGGGACGCCGCCCGTGCCCTCGACGGGGCCGCCCAGACGGCCGGTGTCGATCCGGAGGACGAGATCGCGCTGGCGGTGGGGGTGGCCGGGGTGCTCGCCGCGGACGCCGCCGTACGGTGCGCGGCGGACGCGATCCAGGTGCTGGGCGGCATCGGCTACACCTTCGAGCACGACGCCCACCTCTACTACCGCCGCGCGCTCTGCCTGCGGGCGCTGAGCGGCGACGCCGGGGAGTGGGCCGAGCGGGTGGCCAGGATGGCGGTGGCCGGGGCGCGGCGGCCGATGGAACCGGACCTGCCCGAGGAGGCCGGGGAACTGCGGCACCGGATCAGGGCGGAGGCCGCGTCACTGGCCGCCGAGGAGCGGGAGGTCAGGCGCGGTCGCATCGCCTCCGAGGGCTGGATCATGCCGCACCTGCCCAGGCCGTGGGGGCGCGGAGCCTCCCCGCTGGAACAGGTGGTCATCCACCAGGAGTTCAGGGATGTCAAACGCCCCAATCTCGGCATCGCCGCCTGGGCGGTCCCCTCCATCGTCCGCTACGGCACCCCTGAGCAGCAGGAACGGTTCCTGCCTGGCACGTTCACCCGCGAGATCACGTGGTGCCAGCTCTTCAGCGAGCCCGGCGCGGGCTCCGACCTCGCCTCGCTGTCCACGAGGGCCGTGCGGGTGGAGGGCGGCTGGTCGCTGAACGGCCAGAAGATCTGGACCTCCCTCGCGCAGTGGGCGCAGTGGGCGATCTGCCTGGCCAGAACCGACCCCGACGCCCCCAAGCACGAGGGCATCACCTACTTCCTGGTCGACATGTCCTCCCCCGGCGTCACCGTCCGCCCGCTGAAGGAGATCAACGGCGACGAGATCTTCAACGAGGTCTTCCTGGACGACGTCTTCGTCCCCGACGACCTGGTCGTCGGCCAGGTCAACGCGGGCTGGCGGGTCGCCCGCGACACCCTCTCCCATGAGCGCGTCGCCCTGGGTGACTCCTGGGGGCCCGGCTCCCGGCACACCGACATGGTCGCCCTGATCGACACCCTGGGCGGCCCCGGGGCGCTCCGCCCCTCCGCCCTGGAGGAGGCGGGCCGCCTGTGGGCGTCGGGGCAGGCCATCTCCGCCCTGGGCCTGCGCGTGACGCTCTCCCAGCTGGCCGGGAGCGACCCCGGCACCGCCTCCAGCGTCCGCAAGCTGCTGGGGATGCGCCACTCCCAGGCGGTGTCGGAGTTCTGCTGGTCCATCGCGCCGGGCTCGCCGTACTGGAACCGCATGGTCCTCGCCACCCGTGCCTTCACCATCGGTGGCGGCACCACGGAGGTCCAGCTCAACATCATCGCCGAGCGCGCGCTGGGCCTCCCCCGTGACCCCTGAGCCCGGGGCCGCCGTTCAGGCGCGGGTGGCCGGCCAGCCGAGGTGAGGGGCGCCCAGCCGGGCGGGAGTCGACGGAGGGCGGATCGTCACTGTGGTCGACCAGGGAAGTTCGTCCCAAAGGAGCCGGAGACGGATCGCGAGCGGCGGCTCGCCACGTGGAGGCAACCCTACAGAACGAGCCGGAGGCCGGGCGGGAGGGCAGGTCCGCCCCGGAGCCGCCACGGCGGCGGGACCGGGCACTCGACGGGGCGGACCGTATGATCACCTGCCTCATGCCCACCGGGCCCAGGCGCTGGCGCGCCACCCGGACGGCGGCATTCCGGCCGGCCCGCGGAACGTGGGCGACCGGGCAGGTGATCTCACCCCTCAACGGGAAGGTGAACCACCCTCCACACTTTTAAAGACGCCAAAACGGTCATCAAAGGATGCTTCGCCCGTCAAGATTTTTCCGAACGGGGCAACCCCGGGCCTCGCCCCTCCACACGCCACGGCGACCACATAGGCTGATGTGATGGACAAGGTGGTAAAGAGCGACGCCGAATGGCGCGTCCAGCTCTCTCCCGAGGAGTTCCGCGTGCTTCGCCAGGCCGGGACCGAGCGCCCCTTCACCGGGGAGTACGTCGACACCAAGACCGTGGGCGTCTACAGCTGCCGGGCCTGCGGCACCGAGCTGTTCCGGTCCGACACCAAATTCGACAGCCACTGCGGCTGGCCGAGCTTCTACGAGCCGTCGAAGTCCGACGCGGTGACGCTGATCGAGGACCGCTCGATGGGCATGGTCCGCGTCGAGGTCCGGTGCGCGACCTGCGACTCACATCTCGGCCACGTGTTCCACGGCGAGGGCTACGGCACGCCCACCGACGACCGCTACTGCATCAACTCCGTCTCGCTGAGGCTGGAGCCCGCCGAGTAGGCCACCGCGTCGCGATCCGGCCGGTCCGCGACGCGCGGAGACAGCCGGATCGGTCCATCCCGGAGGTTAGTGAGGCGCAGGAAGGGGCAGAGCGACCTCACGCAAAGTATTCACAGATCTCCGTAGCGTGTCTGCCCAAGGAGCCCCCGTGCATCTCCGCCACAAGTGGGAGATCGTTGAGACCATCGGCCGGGTGATCACCCAGCGCTGTTCGATCTGCGGCAGGACCAGGGTCCGGGTGACCCGGCCCGGGCACCGCGCGGACTAGCGCTTCGGCTTGGGGTAGGTGACGCGGCAGTCGGGGTCGTCAGGGCCGAGGACGTTGGCCAGGACCGGGTTGCCGTTCTCTCCGAACTCGGCCTGGACGAAGACCACGGGGCTGGGCATGCCGAGCTCTCCGACGAGATAGTCGACGCCCGCCTCGCACAGCTTGATCGCCTGCTTCGAGTTGTCCGCCGATTCCGGCAGGTCCGTATATATCCGTAGATAGCCACCGACCATTCGGATATCCCTGACCCGCTTGGTCACCTTGCGGCTCTCGAAGTAGGCCAACGCCTTCTTGTCGGTGTGCTTGGAAGGCCCCGACGCCTCGGCCTCACTGTCCTTCTGGCGCTTCTTCTCCGCCTTGGCGGACTTCGCGTCCTGCTCGGCGCCCCCCTTGCTCTTCCCGTCCAGCTCGGCGGCCACCACCGCGCCCGCCACCGGGTCCCCCGGCGGCGCCGCGGCGGGCGGACCACCGGAGGCAGGCACCCGAGCCGCCTCGCTCCCCGGAGCCGTCTCCCCGGAAGACCACAGCCCGCTCACCGCGAACGCCCCCACCACCAGCGCGGCGGCGCCCACCGAGACCTCAAGGAGCCGTGAGCGAGACTTCTTTCTCCGACGTCCCCGAGTACGCCGCCTGGACCGTGCCAGACCTTCGCCCCTTTTCACCCTTGGCCTCACATAGACAGGTGATTTTCCACGAGTATGACAAAGGCAAGGGATGGCAAAGAGAGCTACGCGGGATTATTTTCGGCGGGCCGTCACAGGAGACACGCCCTTCATCTCACGGAGCAGGAGTCCCGCCGCCGACCGGACTCCGCGGCGACGGGCCCCCGGAGGCTACGGCAGCGCGGCGATCAGCTCGCTGAGCGGCTTGCGGACACCGGTGTAGAAGGGGATCTCCACCCGGGTGTGCCGCCGCGCCTCCGCGCCGCGCAAGGTGCGCATCAGGTCGACGATGCGGTGCAGTTCGTCGGCCTCGAACGCCAGCATCCACTCGTAGTCGTTCAGCGAGAAGCACGCCACCGTGTTGGCACGCACGTCCGGGTAGTCGCGAGCCATCCTGCCGTGCTCGGCGAGCATCCGGCGGCGGTCCGCGTCGTCCAGCAGGTACCACTCCAGGGAGCGCACGAACGGGTAGACGCTCACGTACGCACGAGGCTCCTCCTCGGCCAGGAAGGCCGGGATGTGCGACTTGTTGAACTCGGCCGGACGGTGCAGCGCCATGGCCGACCAGACCGGCTCGGACAGCCGCCCCAGGCCGGTACGGCGGAAGCGGGAGTAGGTCTCCTGCAGGTCCTCGGAGGTCGGAGCGTGCCACCAGAACATGAAGTCGGCGTCGGCGCGGAAGCCCGCCACGTCGTACAGGCCGCGGGTGACCACGTCCTTGCGCTCCATCTGGGCCAAGAGCTCCTCGACCTCGGCGGCCATGCCCTCACGGTGCCCCGGGCAGCGCTCGCTCAGTTTGAAGACCGACCACATCGTGTAGCGGATCACCTGGTTCAGGTCTCGTGCCTTGGGCCGCGGGTTCCCGTCCGTCGTCCTCACCCCTTCGTCAGCAAATCGGTTCTGTCCTGCCATTCTCCCGTGGGGTCCAGGTGGTCGAGAATCCGGGCTGCCGCGGTGCGCGCCGTGGAGACGCAGGCGGGGATGCCAAGGCCGTCGTAGGCGGCGCCGCACAGCGCCAGCCCCGGCGAAACCGCGACGGCCGCCCGGATGCGCGCCACCCGGTCGAGGTGACCCACCTCGTACTGCGGCAGGGCACCGCCCCAGCGGGTCACCCGCGAGTCGCGGGGCAGCCCGCGCACGCCCATGACCTCGACCATCTCGGCCATCGCCAGCGCGACCAGTTCCGCGTCGTCGCGCTGGAGCACCGCCTCCTCGCCGAGCCTGCCGATCGAGCAGCGCAGCAGGACCAGGTTGGGATCGGTCTCCGCCAGGTGCGGCCACTTGACCGAACTGAACGTGGCGGCCTTGATCGGGCGCCCGTCGACGGCCGGAACCAGGTAGCCGCTGCCGGACGGCGGCCGGGGAAACGCCTCCCGCGGGTAGGCGAGGGTGACGACGGCCATGCTGGCGTACTCGATCCTGGCCAGCTCCGCGGCGGCCTGGGGCACCTCCTCCGCGAGCAGCCGGCTCGCGGCCGGAGCGGGAACGGCGATGATCACCGCATCGGCCTCGATCGTCTCCGGCTCCCTGGTGGGTCCGGCCACCAGCTTCCAGCCGCCCTCGGTCCGCCGCAGCTCCCTGACCATGACGCCGGTCCTGATCTCGGCCCCGGAGGCGGCGGCGACGGCCTCGGGGAGGCTGCCCATCCCCCGGCTCAGGGTGGTGAAGACCGGCCCCGCGTCCTTCGGGGCGTCCGCGGCGATCTCCCCGGCCGCGGCGAGCAGCGACCGCTCGGTCCTGGCCGCGATGGCGATCCCCGGCATGGTCGCGTCCAGCGAGAGCCGCTCGGTCCGGCCCGCGTAGACACCGCCGAGCAGCGGCTCGACGAGCCGGTCGACCACCTCGCCGCCCATCCTGGCCCGGATGTAGGCCGCCACCGACACGTCGGTGGTGACCCGCGTCGCCGGGAGGATCCGGTCCAGCGCCACCCTGGCCAGCCCCCCGGGGGAAAGGATCCCCGACCTCGCCAGCGCGAGAGGATCGGACGGCACGCCCATGACGTGCCCCTTGGGCATGGGCCGCAGCGCGCCACGGGTCAGGATGGCCGCCTGGGTGGTGCCGGGGAGCCGCAACTCCTCGCCCAGCCCGACCATCCTGGCCAGTTCCTTGCCCTCGGGCCGCCGGGCGAGCATCGCCTCGGCCCCCGCGTCCATCGCGACGCCCGCCACCTCGGTGGCGTGCAGCTTGCCCCCGACCCGCGGGGCGCCTTCGAGGACGGTCACCCGCAGGTTCTCGCCGCCCTGACGCAGATGCCACGCGGCGGCCAGTCCGGCGATCCCGCCGCCGACGACCACCACATGCCTCCGGTTGCCTTCCATGACTCCTGACCGTACCGGTCCATCCCCCCGGTCCCGTCTCCCACCTCGGCGCCCCACCCTCCCCGTGACCCGACGGCGCGCAGAACGTGACGCCATCGTGACTGCCCCGCACCGAACCCCGCCACCGCACCCGCCGTCATGAGATTCATGAGCAGATTCCGGTACGGCCCGCGCCTGGCGGTCTTCTTGACGGGCCTGACGCTGTTGGTGTCCGCCTGCGGCGGGGGTTCTTTACAGTCCACGTCCTACGAAGGAGCGGCGGCACCCGCGGCCGACGTGCAGGCGAGCAGCCAGGCCAGCGCGGTGCTTTCCGAGGGCGCGGAGCAGGCCGGGGGCGGCTCCCCGCAGACCGGCCAGGTGAAGATCGTCCCGCAGGACCGGGCGATCGTCTACACGGCGGAGATGATGATCAGGGCGAAGGAGGTCACCGCGGCGGCCGACCGGGCACGGCAGATCGTCACCGCCGCGGGCGGCTACCTGGCCATGGAGAACTCCGACGCCCACTCCGACGGCGAGGGCTCCGCGACACTGGTCTTCAAGATCCCGCCGGGGAACTATCCGGGCACGCTCGACCGCCTGGGCAAGGAGCTGGGCACGCGCGAGTCGCTCCGGCAGAACACCGAGGACGTCACCGAGCAGGTGGCCGACGTGGAGAGCCGCCTGAAGTCGGCCAAGGCCGCGCTCGACTCCCTGCGCACGCTGCTGAAGCGGGCCAACACCATCGGTGAGGTGCTCAAGGTGGAGCGGGAGGTCTCCAACCGCGAGAGCGAGCTGGAGTCCCTGCAGGCCAGGCAGAAGACCCTCGCCTCGCAGACCAGTGCGGCGACGCTGACGCTGAACCTGGTCGGCCCGGCGGCCGTGGTGCAGAAGAAGGAGGACGACGAGCCCGCCGGCTTCCTCGGTGGCCTGCGGACGGGCTGGAAGGCTTTCGTCGTCGCGGTCAAGCACGGCCTGACGCTCCTGGGCGTGCTGCTTCCCTGGCTGATCGTGATCGTCCCGGCCTGGCTGCTGACCGCCTTCCTGCTCCGCCGCAGGAGGAACGGGGAGCGGCCGCTCGCCGCGGGCTCCGAGGACCCGGAGCCCGATCCCGACGAGGAGCCTCTCCCCGCGAGCGATCCTCGGGGAGAGGACGAATCCGAGGGGGCGGACGGGCGTCCCTAGTCCCAGGCGAGTGGTGACGGTGCACCGGCGCCGGGGACGGTCAGCGGGCGGAGGCCTCGTGGACGAAGTCGGTGAGGCGGGCCAGCTGGTCGGGGTCGGTGCCCGGCAGCACGCCGTGCCCCAGGTTGAACACATGTCCCTCGACCTTGGCCGCGCGGGTGAGAATGTCGCCCGCGCGGCGCTTCACGACCTCCCAGGGGGCGAGCAGGATCGCCGGGTCCAGATTGCCCTGCAGCGCCTTGCCCGGGCCGACCCTCCGGGCGGCCTCGTCGAGCGGGACTCGCCAGTCGACGCCCACCACGTCGGCCCCCGCCTCACCGAGCAGGCCGAGCAGCTCTCCGGTGCCGACGCCGAAGTGGATGCGCGGCACGTCCAGACCGGCCAGGCCGTCAAAGATCCGGCTGGTGTAGGGGAGGACGAACTCGCGGTAGTCGTCGGGCGACACCGCGCCGACCCAGGAGTCGAAGAGCTGGACGGCGGAGGCTCCCGCGGCGAGCTGCACGCGCAGGAACCCCAGGGTGATCTCGGTCAGCCGATCCATGAGGGCGTGCCAGAGGCCCGGCTCGCCGTACATCATGGCCTTGGTGTGGTCGTGGTTCTTGGAAGGGCCGCCCTCGATGAGGTAGGAGGCCAGGGTGAAGGGCGCTCCCGCGAAACCGATGAGCGGGGTCGCGCCCAGCTCCTTCGTCAGCGCCTGGACCGCCTCGGTGATGTAGGAGACGTCGTCCGGCTCGATCGGGCGCAGCACCTCGGCCGCCCTGGCATCCCTGATCGGCGCGGCCACCACCGGGCCGATGCCGGGCTTGATGTCGAGGTCGACGCCGATCGCCCTGAGCGGGACGACGATGTCACTGAAGAGGATGGCCGCGTCCACGCCGTAGCGGCGGACCGGCTGCATCGTGATCTCCACGACCAGGTCGGGGGTGGCGCAGGCCGTGAGCATCGACACCCCCGACCTGAGCGCCCGGTACTCGGGCAGCGAGCGACCTGCCTGGCGCATGAACCACACCGGTGTGTGGGGTACGGGCCGGCGGCGGCAGGCGCGCAGGAAAGCGGAGTCGGCGAGCTCGGAAGTCACCCCACCAGGGTGCCATGCCCGGTGACCGGTCGGCTCACCACGGTCGCCGACCGGCGAGATCAGCCCGAAATCACCAGTTATTCAATGAGATTGCACCTCACACCACCCTGGCACCGTCAAGTGATGACAACGATACTGTCTTACCGGTTTCGAGAGCTTCGTCCGCTGAAATCCGATGTTGGCACCAGCCGGATGGCGCCGCGCGGCACGAAGCGATCATGTTTCCGGGTACAGTTCCTCCCATCGGTGATCCTGGACCGGCCCCCGGCTGGTCCAAATGTTCGCCAAGTCACCGCGCGGCATCGATTCCTGCACCACTTTGGGGACACGCCGAGCACGCTGCGCGGAAATGTCGGCGCGACGTGCCAACGTCGGACCACGACCCGACGAAAGGCCCGTGCGATGTCCACCATGTGGAGTTCACCCGAACGTCGCGGTGAGCACCGTGCCTCCTGCGCCCGCGTGCGGGTTCCCGAACGACAATCCCGCCCCGTTGATCACGGTCGGCCTGAACGCCCGGAACGGACCGGCGCCGAGCGCGGTCACACGTTCCTCCCCGAAGTCTCCCACGGCGAGGTCACCCCCGCCCTCCACAGGCCGTCGGCAGCGTCTTGATCGGTTCCAATGGCTCCTACACATATCCCAGTGGTCCCCATGCGATCAGTTTCGACCTACGCTTCCGATATGACCGTCGGTGACGCGCCGCCCGCTCCCGCCGCCTTCAGGCGCGCGGTGGCGAGCATGCGCCCCGCGGAGGTCAGACCCGAGATCGAGCTGGAGGACATTCCGGCGCCACAGCGCCTGGCCCCCTACTCGGCCGCGATCGGCGCGTCGGTGTACCGCGACGACGACGAGCTCGCGATCGGCCGCCTCATCGTGCTCTTCGACCCGGACGGCCAGCGCGGCTGGGACGGCCAGTTCCGGCTCGTCGCCTACGTGCGGGCCGACATGGAGCCGGAGATCACCGAAGACCCGCTGCTCGGCCCCGTCGCGTGGAGCTGGCTCACCGAGTCACTCGACGCGCACGGCGCCGGCTACGCCGCCGCCGGAGGCACCGTCACCAGAGCGGTCTCCGAGGGCTTCGGCAACAAGGCCGAAGACCCGGTGACCACCGAGCTGGAACTGCGTGCGTCCTGGTCACCGCTGCAGGAAGACCTCTCCGGCCATGTCGCCGCCTGGTGCGATCTGATGTGCCTTGCCGCGGGCATACCACCCCTGCCACCCGACGTGGCGGCGCTGCCGCCGCGCCGTCGCGAGGATCCGGAGCCCTTCAGAACGTGACCGATGAGACGACCGTAATTCCACTGCTGGAGCCTCGTGAGGGAATCCCACCCGTCATCGAGGACTCCGCCTCCCTCGCGCGCGTGGTGCGCGCCTTCGCCGAGGGCACCGGCCCCGTCGCCGTCGACGCCGAACGCGCCTCCGGCTACCGCTACAGCGGCCGCGCCTACCTGGTACAGCTGCGCCGCGCCGGCGCGGGCAGCGCCCTGATCGATCCCATCCGCTGCCCCGACCTGTCCGAGCTCGACGCGGCGCTGGCCGACACGGAGGTGGTGCTCCACGCCGCCTCCCAGGACCTGCCGTGCCTCGCGGAGGTGGGCTTCCACCCGCGAGAACTGTTCGACACCGAGCTGGCCGGCCGGCTGCTCGGCTACGAGCGGGTCGGTCTTGGGCTGATGGTGGAGAACGTCCTCGGTTTCAGGCTGGAGAAGGGGCACTCGGCCGCCGACTGGTCGACCCGCCCGCTCCCCGAGGACTGGCTGCGCTACGCCGCGCTCGACGTCGAGGTCCTGATCGAGCTCCGCGACGTCCTGCACGAGGAGCTGAAGTCCAGCGGCAAGCTGGCGTGGGCGCAGGAGGAGTTCGCCTCCGTGCTCGCGCACAAGGCGCCCACCCCGCGCTCCGACCCGTGGCGGCGCACCTCCGGAATCCACAAGGTCCGCTCGCTGCGCGGGCTGGCGGTGGTACGGGAGCTGTGGACGCTCCGCGACGGGCTCGCCCGCGAGTCCGACGTCGCCCCCGGCCGTGTCCTGCCCGACTCGGCGATCGTCACCGCCGCCCTGGAACTGCCCCGCACCACCAAGGCGCTCACCGAGATCCCGCCCTTCACCGGCCGCAGTGCCCGGCGGCACCTGCGCGACTGGCTGGCCGCGATCGGCACCGCCCGCTCGCTGCCCGACTCGGAGTTGCCGCAGCCCAGCACCCCCGGCGACGGGCCCCCACCGGCCAACCGATGGATGGACCGCGATCCGGTGGCCGCCCGGCGGCTGGCCGCGGCCAGGACCGTGGTCGCCGCGCTCGCCGACGAGCACCACATGCCCGCGGAGAACCTGATCCAGCCCGACGCCGTGCGCCGCCTGACCTGGGAACCGCCGGCCGTCGTCGACGACGAGACCGTCACCGCCCGGCTGCGCGAGCTGGGCGCCCGTGAGTGGCAGATCGGGCTGACCGCCCATCCGATCGCCAAGGCCCTGATCCGCCTGGAGCTCAAGGGCCAGGCCTGATGAACCGGCCGACACCCTTTACAAAGTAGATCACTGGAACGACGTCATCCCCTGTGCGGAGCCCGTCCCCGCACAGGGGATGACCGAGCGCTCAGCAGGTCGCGAGCATGCTCTGCAGGGCGCTCTTCTCCGAGCTCTGCAGCGTCAGCTTCCAGTAGTACTTCACCTGGATCCACGCCCTGGCGTAGGTGCACCTGAACGAGCTCAGCGGCGGCTGCCACGTCGAGGGGTCCTGGTCGCCCTTGGCCTGGTTGACGTTGTCGGTCACCGCCCACAGCTCGGGCCCGCCGAGGTCGTTGGCGTAGGACTGCCGCTGCGCGCTGGTCCAGGCGTAGGCGCCGGAGCGCCAGGCCTCGGCGAGCGGCACCATGTGGTCGATGTCGACGTCACTGGCGGCGGTCCAGGTCGCGCCGTCGAACGGGGAGTACCAGCTGCCGGAGGTGGCCGCGCAGCTGGAGTTGACGACCACTCCGACGCCGTCCCTCTTGAGCACCGTCTCCCGGGTGTTGCAGGTGCCGCTGATCGTTATCCAGTGGTTGAACAACGACCGGTCATAGGAGGACTGGTTGGTTTCCGCGGCGACGGTGAGCGTCGCGAGCCTGCTGGCGGCGGTGGCCGCCGAAGGGATGTTCGGCGGGGTCGCCGAAGCCGTTCCGGTTGTCAGGGAAAAGGTGACGAGAATTGCCGTGAGGGCAGCGGAAGCCGCGGTGACGACTCGTTTCACGAGTGGCCCCTTCTGTCGCTCCACCTCGGCCAGTCGGGGGGTCTGGGCACCGCGAGAGGAGGACAGACGGAACGTCTCAAGTCATGACAAATACGCAAATGTCATGGTTTGACGACGAGTCAGGATGCACTTGGTCGGATACTGCATCAATCCATGGTCAGATACGCTTGATCTGCGATAATGTGAATTACGGTGATTCGAGCACCCCGCCTTACCGCGCGAACACGCGGTGAAATTCCGGTAACCGGCGAATTTCCTTCCGGGACGGCCCCCGGGTCACCGGCTCCCCCGGACGCGCACATCGCCCCCCCTCCTCCCCTGGCAGGCGCTTGCAGCAGGTGCGGCCACTGTCGTACCGTGGAGCGGAAAGCGCTTTCCATAGGAGGTCGGAGAAGATGTCCCCGCAAAGCATCGGCGTCGTGATGAACGGTGTCACCGGTCGCATGGGCTACCGCCAGCACCTGGTCCGATCGGTCCTGGCGATCAACGAGCAGGGCGGTGTGACACTGTCGGACGGCGGCCAGGTCCTGCTCAGGCCGGTCCTGGTCGGCCGGTCCGCCGAGAAGCTCCAGAGGCTCTCGGCGGAGCACGGCATCGCCGGCTGGACCACGGACCTCGACACCGCCCTCGCCGATGACGACAATCTGATCTACTTCGACTCCCAGGTCACCCAGGCCCGGGTGAAGTCCGTGTTCAAGGCGATCGAGGCGGGCAAGCACGTCTACGCGGAGAAACCGACGGCCGAGACGTCCCAGGACGCGCTGGCACTGGCCGAGGCCGCGACCGCCAGGGGCGTGAAGAACGGCGTCGTGCAGGACAAGCTCTTCCTGCCGGGCCTGCTCAAGCTCAGGCGCCTGATCGACGGCGGCTTCTTCGGCCGCGTCCTCTCGGTCCGCGGCGAGTTCGGCTACTGGGTGTTCGAGGGCGACTGGCAGGCCGCCCAGCGCCCGTCGTGGAACTACCGCGCCGAGGACGGCGGCGGCATCGTCCTCGACATGTTCCCGCACTGGGCGTACGTGCTGGAGAACCTGTTCGGCCGGATCACCTCGGTCTACGCCCAGGCCGTCACCCACATCCCCGAGCGGGTGGACGAGCGGGGCGAGACCTACCGGGCCACCGCCGACGACGCCGCCTACGGGGTGTTCGAACTGGAGGGCGGGGTCATCGCGCAGATCAACTCCTCCTGGAGCGTCAGGGTGAACCGCGACGAGCTGGTGGAGTTCCAGGTGGACGGCACGCACGGCAGTGCCGTCGCGGGCCTGCGCGACTGCCGCGTCCAGCACCGTGCCGCCACTCCCAAGCCGGTCTGGAACCCCGACCTGCCCGCGGGCGCCCGTTTCAGGGACGGCTGGCAGGAGGTACCCGACAACGAGGAGTTCGACAACGGGTTCAAGGTCCAGTGGGAACGGTTCGTCCGCCACGTGGTCGAGGACGCGCCGTTCCCCTACGACTTCGCCTCCGGCGCGCGCGGTGTCCGCATCGCCGAGCTGGGCCTGCGCTCCTCCGCAGAGGGCCGCCGCCTGCCGGTGGAGCCGTGATGAGGATCGCGCTCCCGGGCGGGGAGCACGTCCTGCGCGAGCCGGTCACCTGGGCCAGGCCCCAGGGGCCCGCCCGGAGCCGCACCGTCTACGCCGCCGCCCACGTGGTCGCCGACCCGCTCGGCGACAACACCCCGGGCTCCCGGGCCGCCGTCGACTGGGAGGCCACCCTGCGCTTCCGCCACCACCTGTGGTCCCACGGGCTGCGGGTCGCCGACGCCATGGACACCGCGCAGCGCAACATGGGCCTCGACTGGGCGGCCACCCGCGAGCTGATCCGGCGCAGCGCCACCGAGGCGAAGTCCTTCGGCGACCCGGCGACGCTGGTGGCCTGTGGCGCGGGCACCGACCAGGCGCCGGACGCCCGGACCCTGCGGGAGGTCGTGGCGGCCTACGGCGAGCAGATCGAGACCGTGCGGGACGCGGGCGCCGGGGTCATCGTGATGGCGAGCCGGCAACTGGCCGCGATCGCGCGGGGCCCGGAGGACTACCACCGGGTCTACGGCGAGCTGCTCTCCCAGACCGATCGCCCGGTGATCCTGCACTGGCTGGGCGAGATGTTCGACCCGCTGCTGGCGGGCTACTGGGGCTCGCGGGACGTGGCCGAGGCCACCGCGTCGTTCCTGTCGCTGATCCACGACCACGCGGCGAGGGTGGACGGGGTCAAGGTCTCGCTGCTGGACGCCGAGCACGAGATCGGGCTGCGCGAGGCGCTGCCCGAAGGCGTCAGGCTCTACACCGGCGACGACTTCAACTACCCTTCGCTGATCAGGTCGGGCAGTCACGCGCTGCTGGGCATCTTCGACGCGATCGCCCCCGCCGCCGCCTCGGCCCTGCAGGCGCTCGACGCGGGCGATCTCGGACGGTACGACGAGATCATGGACCCCACGGTCCCGCTCTCGCGGAAGATCTTCGAGGCCCCCACGTACAACTACAAGACGGGCATCGTCTTCCTGGCCTGGCTCAACGGCCACCAGGACGCCTTCAGCATGGTCAACGGCGCCCAGGCGGCCCGTTCCCTGCCCCACCTGGCCGAGGTGTTCCGCCTGGCCGACAGGGCCGGGCTGCTGGCCGACCCCGAGCTGGCGGTCTTCCGGATGCGCTCCCTGCTGGCGGTGAACGGCCTGTGAGGGCGCGGGCGAAGAGCCGTCTCTCGCTGAACCAGTGGACCACGAAGCGGTGGTCGGTGACCGAGGCCGTCGACGGGTGCGTGCGGCACGGTGTCGAGGCCATCGGCCTGTGGCGGCAGGACGTCGCCGCGCAGGGCCTGAAGGAGACCGTCGAACTCGTCGCGGACGCCGGGCTGCGGGTCTCGTCGCTCTGCCGCGGCGGCTTCCTCACCTCCGGCGATCCGCAGGCCCTGGACGACAACCGCAGGGCGATCGACGAGGCCGCCACGCTGGACGCCGCCTGCCTGGTCATGGTGGTCGGCGGCCTGCCGGGCGTGGTGCCCGGCCGGCCGCTGGGCGCGATCTCCCGCGACCTGCCCGCCGCGCGGGAGCGGGTCGCCGAGGCGCTGGCCGTGCTGGCCCCGTACGCGGGCGAGCGCGGGGTGAGGCTGGCCCTCGAACCGCTGCACCCGATGTACTGCGCCGACCGGGCCGTGCTGTCCACACTGGGCCAGGCCCTCGATCTGGCCGAGCCGCACCCTCCCGAGCAGGTGGGCGTCGTCGTCGACACCTTCCACGTGTGGTGGGACCCGAACGTCCTGGAGCAGATCGCCAGGGCCTCGGGGCGGATCGCGAGCTACCAGGTGTGCGACTTCCTGTCTCCGCTCCCCGCCGACGTGCTGCTCGGCCGGGGAGTGATGGGCGAAGGCGTGATCGACTTCGCACCGCTGACCGAGGCGGTGGCCGCGGCGGGCTACACCGGGGACATCGAGGTGGAGATCTTCAACGCCGACGTGTGGGCCGCCGACCCCGACGAGATCCTGGCCAGGGTGCGGTCCTCGTTCGCCGAGCTCATCGGAGAATGACGCGCGGGCCCGCGGAACGGACTCCGAGGCGACAGGAGCGTTCCAGTCAGGGGAAACCGCGTTCGCCGGGCCCGGATTACCGCTTCATGGTGAAGTGACATGGCAGCTGCTCGTACGGTAGGGGTATGACGACCGCAGAGAGCGAAGCCAGCCCCGCCATACAGCGGCCGCCGGAACATGTCCTTGCCGTACTGGAAGCGATCAGGGAGTGGGAGGCCGCCAACCCCGACTCGGCCCCTTCGGGCCAGGGAGAGGCGATCCTCTGGGCCCTGGGCAAGCGTGAGCAGGCGCCGATCAGCGGCCGTCCGGCGTCGGGATCCCCGCCCACCCTCGCCGAGGCCCGCGCGGAGATCGACGCCGCCGAGCGGGTTCCGCGCGAGGGCCGGGTCGTCCCCGCCGACGGGGTCATCAGCACCCTGAGCTGGCTGATCGGCGCCAAGGACGGGCTGCCGATCCCCGGCCGCCGATCCTCGGAAGGCTGGGGACACCTGGTCGGCGGCCGCGGCGTGATCCTGCGCACCGAGGCCGAGATCGGCCGGATCGCCGAACTGGCCCACGCGGGCCGGCCGAACGCGGCGGGCGAGTGGGAGCGGGAATGGTGCTCCGGGACCATCGCCGTGTGTGAGTGGGTGCTCGGCACCCGCAGGAAGTCCCCGGTCCGTAACACACCGCGCCCCATCCACGGGCCGACCGGACTCAACCTCGGCATGGAGGAGAGCGCCGCCGAGGACGTGTCGCGACAGCTCGGCCGGGGCCGTCAGCACTCCCCCGGCTACGGAGACGGAGTCATCCGGACGATCCGCTGGCTGCGCGGTCAGCTCATCGTCCCGCCGGTCAACGAGCAGGGAAAACCGATCTCCGGCGCCCGCTGACCGCCTGCCCCGATCCTCCTTCCTGCTCCCCTACGACACGGCGGGCCCGGCCCCCGCGGGGTCCGGGCCCGCCGTCGTGACGTCGCGGCAGAGGTGGGCCGACCGAGGCGACCTCACCCCAGAGCGCGGGTGCTCTCGCGGAGGATCACCTCGCCGGTCACGACCTGGGCCCTGGCCCCCTCGTCCGGGGCGAGGGCCATCTCCAGCGCGCGGGCACCCATCTCCGCGAGCGGCAGCCGCACCGTGGACAGCGAGGGAACCAGGTCGCGCAGCGTGGAGATGTCGTCGAAGCCCGCCACCGAGACGTCCTCGGGGACGCGGATGCCCCGGTCCCTGAAGGCGGCCAGGGCGCCCACCGCCATCACGTCGGTGACGGCGAAGACACACGTGACCCCGGACACCTGGGTGGCCGCCGAGTAGCCGCCCTCCCTGTCGAAGGAGCCGTGCAGGACACGCGGCGCGGGCAGACCGAGCTCTTCGAGCGCGGCGGCGAACCCGGCCACCCTGTCCATGGACGCGATCAGCCGCTCGGGCCCGGCGAGGACGGCGAAGCTCCGGTGCCCCAGCCCGGCGAGGACACGGGCCAGCGCGGCGGCGCCCAGGCGGTTGTCCGGCACCACCGCGTCGACCCCGAGCAGGTCCTGGCCCACGCAGGCCGCCCGGCCACCGGTCTCCCGGTAGCGGTCGAGCTCCTCGCGGAGCTGCCGGGTCAGCTGCTCGTCGGCGACCCGGGAGCCGACCAGCAGCACGGCGCGGACCCGCTGCGCGTTCAGTGTCGAGACATAGGCGATCTCCCGCTGGGGGTCGCGGTGCGTGGTGCCGATCATGACCATCAGCCCCTGGCTCTCCGCGACCCGCATGGCCCCGTCGGCGATCGCGGCGAAGTAGGGGTCGGTGAGATCGTGAACGACCAGGCCGATCACGTTGCTGGCCCCCCTGGCGAGGGTCTGCGCGGCCACGTTGGTGCGGTATCCCAGCTGGGCGGCGGCCAGCTCCACCTTGGCCCGCAGGGACGCGCCCACCTGTCTGGTGCTGCCGTTGAGCACCCGTGACGCCGTGGCGAGCGAGACGCCCGCGTGCCGGGCGACATCCTCAAGCGTGACCACCGACAACCTCCCGGAAAGCGTTTTCCAAAGTCTGTCAGAGTTGTCGCCGTCCCGCATCCGGGACATGCCGCACCGGACCGCGCACCTTGGGGAACAACTTACCCACCTCGCGCGGGACCGGCCGCGCCAAACGTTGTTACCCACGAGTAGCATAGGGGGGAAGCCATCCAGCAACGAGGAGCGAACCCCGTGCCTTCGTCTCGTGACGTCGTATTCGTCGACGGTGTGCGCACACCCTTCGGCAGGTCGGGCCCCAAGGGCCTGTACGCCGAGACACGCGCCGACGACCTGGTGATCCGCGTCATCCGCGAGCTGATCCGGCGTAACCCGAATCTGCCTCCCGAGCGCGTCGACGAGGTGGCCATCGCGGCCACCACGCAGATCGGCGACCAGGGCCTGACCCTCGGCCGCTCCGCCGCGATACTGGCCGGGCTGCCCAAGAGCGTGCCCGGCTACTCGATCGACCGCATGTGCGCCGGCGCGATGACCGCGGTGACCTCGGTCGCCGGAGGCATCGCCTTCGGCGCCTACGACGTCGCCATCGCCGGCGGCGTCGAGCACATGGGCCGCCACCCCATGGGCGAGGGCGTCGATCCCAACCCCCGCTTCCTGGCCGAGCAACTCGTGGACGGCTCCGCCCTCGTCATGGGCATGACCGCCGAGAACCTGCACGACCGCTACCCCTCCATCACCAAGGAGCGCGCGGACGCCTTCGCCCTCGCCTCCCAGGAGAAGGTCGCCAAGGCCTACGCCGACGGCCGGATCCAGCCTGACCTGGTCCCGATGGCGACCAGGTCCGTCGAGAAGGGCTGGGGGCTGGCCACCGCCGACGAGGCCCCCCGCCCCGGCACCACGCTGGAGGGTCTGGCCGCGCTGAAGACCCCGTTCCGCCCGCACGGCCGGGTCACCGCGGGCAACGCCTCCGGTATCAACGACGGTGCCACCGGCTGCGTCGTGGCCGCCGCCGACGTCGCCGAGGAGCTCGGCCTCGCCCCGAAGATGCGCCTGGTCTCCTACGCCTTCGCCGGCGTGGACCCCGAGGTCATGGGGGTCGGGCCGATCCCGTCCACGGAAAAGGCGCTGCGCCTGGCCGGGCTCTCCATCTCCGACATGGGACTGTTCGAGATCAACGAGGCCTTCGCCGTGCAGGTGCTGGCGTTCCTCGAGCACTTCGGCATCGCCGACGACGACGCCCGGGTGAACCCCTACGGCGGCGCCATCGCCTTCGGCCACCCGCTGGCCTCCTCCGGGGTGCGCCTGATGACGCAGCTCGCCCGCGAGTTCGGTGAGCGCCCCGACGTCCGCTACGGCATGACCACGATGTGCGTCGGCCTGGGCATGGGTGGAACGGTCATCTGGGAGAACCTCAGCTGGGAAGGTAACAAGTGACGGACATCAAGGAACTCTTCGCCGACGAGATCGTCACCCGGGCGACGGTCCACGACGTGGAGCTGCCCCAGGGTGCGGGCACCATGGCCCTGATCACGCTGGACAACGGCTTCGACCACACCAAACCGTCGACGTTCGGCCCCGGGGGGCTGACCTCGCTGGGCGAGGCCCTCGACGCGATCGCCGGGCGCGGCGACCTGGCGGCCGTGGGCGTCGTCGGCAAGCCGTTCGTCTTCGCCGTCGGCGCCGACCTCAAGGGCGCCGCGCTGGTCTCGGAACGGGACCAGGCGCTACAGATCGGCCGGCTGGGCCACGAGGTGTTCCGCCGCCTCGGCGAGCTGGACGTGCCGTCGTTCGCGTTCGTCAACGGCGCGGCCATGGGCGGCGGTCTGGAGATCGCGCTGCACTGCACGTACCGGACCATCTCCTCCGGTGTGCCCGCCGTGGCACTGCCGGAGTGCTTCCTCGGCCTGGTCCCCGGCTGGGGCGGCACCCAGTTGCTGCCCCGCCTGATCGGGCCGGCCGCGGCCGTCAAGCTCATCATCGAGAACCCGCTCTCGCAGAACCGCATGATCAAGGGCAGGGAGGCGTTCGGGCTGGGTGTCGCCGACGCGATGTTCGAGCCCGCCGACTTCCTTGAGGAGTCGCTGCGCTGGGCCTCGGCGGTGCTGCGCGGCGACGTCACCGTCTCCCGCGCCGACCACACCGCCGAGGACTGGTCCAAGACCGTCTCCGACACCCGTTTCCTGCTCGACATGAAGCTGCACGGCGCCTCCCCCGCCCCGTACCGGGCGCTGGAGCTCCTCGAGCTGGCCCGCACCGCCACCCGCGACGAGGGCTTCGCCGCCGAGGACCGGGCGCTGGCCGACCTCCTGATGGGCGACGAGCTCCGCGCCGGCCTGTACGCCTTCGACCTGGTGCAGCGCCGGGCCAAGAAGCCCGCCGGAGCCCCGGAGGCGGCCCTGG
Organism: Streptosporangium sp. NPDC001681; assembly: GCF_040298085.1. Taxonomy (NCBI): domain Bacteria; kingdom Bacillati; phylum Actinomycetota; class Actinomycetes; order Streptosporangiales; family Streptosporangiaceae; genus Streptosporangium; species Streptosporangium sp. NPDC001681. Next base: position 33,270 of record NZ_JBEOZN010000049.1, read on the forward strand.
CCCGCAAGGTCACCAAGGTCGGCGTCGTCGGCGCGGGCCTGATGGCCTCGCAGATGGCACTGCTGTTCGCCCGCCGCCTGGAGGTCCCGGTCGTGCTGACCGACCTGGACCAGGCCCGGCTGGACAAGGGCGTGGGCTACGTGCACACCGAGATCGACAAGCTGCTCGCCAAGGGCCGCGTCTCCGGCGACCAGGCCAACCGGCTCAAGGCCCTGGTGACCGGCTCGCTGACCAAGGACGCGTTCGCCGACGCCGACTTCGTCATCGAGGCCGTGTTCGAGGACATGAAGGTCAAGCAGAAGGTGTTCGCCGAGGTGGAGGCGGTCGTCTCCGCCGAGTGCGTGCTGGCCACGAACACCTCCTCGCTCTCGCTGACCGAGATGGCCTCGGGGCTCCGGCACCCCGAGCGCGTCGTGGGCTTCCACTTCTTCAACCCGGTCGCGGTGATGCCGCTGCTGGAGATCGTCCGAGGGGAGCGGACGGACGACGCGACGCTCGCCACGGCCTTCGCCGTCGGCCGGTCGCTGAAGAAGTCGTCGGTGCTGGTCAAGGACGCGCCCGCGTTCGTGGTCAACCGCCTGCTGACCCGCTTCATGGGCGAGGTCATCGGTGCCGTCGACGAGGGCACCCCGCTGGAGCTCGCCGACCACGCGCTGGACGGGCTCGGCCTGCCGATGACCCCGTTCGCGCTGCTGCAGCTCGTCGGCCCGGCCGTGGCACTGCACGTCGCCGAGACGATGCATGAGGCGTTTCCGTCCCGCTACGGGGTGTCGGAGAACCTCGCCCGGCTGGTCGCGGCGGGTAAGCCGGGTGTCTACGCGCCGGACTTCTCCCTGGACCCCGAGGCGGTGGCCCTCTTCGCCGGGGGCACCTCACCGTCCACGGCCGAACAGGTCCGGCTGCGGGCGCTGCGGGCCCTGGCCGAGGAGATCCGTCTCATGCTCGACGAGGGTGTGGTCTCCGCTCCCCAGGACATCGACCTGTGCATGGTCCTCGGCGCGGGGTGGCCGTTCCACCTGGGCGGCATCACCCCCTACCTCGACCGCGAGGGGATCTCCGAGGTACGCTTCCTGCCGCCTGGCGTGGCCTCGGTGCCCGCCTGACGGCACCCCTTTCCCGGTGTGGCTCCCCTGCCTCGCGGCCGTCGCGGGACGGGGGAGCGCGTCACCGCGTGTCTGCCCGTCGCTGCTCCGACAGCCTGCTGTGCCGGTAGCCGTAGCCGGTGTAGATCAGGAATCCGAGGAGCATCCACGCCCCGAACCTGATCCAGGTCTCCACCGGCAGGTTGAGCATCAGGTAGAGGCAGGCGAGCACCGACAGGACGGGCACCAGCGGCACTAGCGGGGTGCGGAAGGAACGGGGCAGGTCGGGACGGGTGCGGCGGAGGATGACCACCGCGATCGAGACCACCGCGAACGCGAAGAGCGTGCCGATGTTGACCAGTTCGGCGATCGTGGACAGCGGCACCAGCCCGGCCAGGGCCGCGACGACGACACCCATGACGATGGTGATGACGTACGGCGTGCGGTACTTCGGATGGACCTTGGCCAGCCCGCTTGGCAGCAGTTCGTCGCGGCACATGGCGAACATCACCCGTGACATGCCCAGCATGAGGATCATCACGACCGCCGTCAGGCCGACCAGCGCGCCGACGCTGATCAGCGACGCGGCCCAGGTCTGTCCGACGGCCTTGAACGCGTCGGCCAGTGGCGCCGCCTCACTGAGTTGACGGTAGGGCTGCATGCCGACCACGACCAGCGAGACCGCGACGTAGAGCACGGTGCAGACACCGAGTGAGGACAGGATGCCGACGGGCAGGTCCCGCTGCGGGTTGCGGGTCTCCTCGGCGGCGGTGGCGACCACGTCGAAGCCGATGTAGGCGAAGAACACGACCGCCGCGGCGCTGAAGATGCCCAGCACCCCGTACGCGACCGGGGTGATGCCGAACAGTACCTGGATCAGCGGCGCGGCCAGTCCCTCCACCGCGGGGGTCGCCTTGGACGGCGGGATGAACGGCGAGTAGTTGGCGCCCCTGACGAAGAACAGCCCCGCCACCACGACCAGCAGGATCACCGCGAGCTTGATCGTGACGATGATCAGGTTGAACCGGGAGGACAGTTTGATCCCGAGGACCAGGACCCCGGTGAGCAGCAGCACGACCAGCGCGGCGGGCAGGTTGAACACCGCCCCCTCCCCCGCGATCACGCCGGGCAGCGGGGCCCCCAGGGACGCCAGCAGCGAGGTCAGGTACCCCGACCAGCCGACCGCGACGACCGCGGCGCCGAGCATCATCTCCAGCGTCAGGTCCCAGCCGATGATCCAGGCGGGCAGCTCGCCCAGGGTGGCGAAGGCGAAGGTGTAGGCGGACCCGGCCACCGGGACGGTGGAGGCGAACTCGGCGTAGCAGAGCGCCGCCAGCGCGCAGACGATCCCGGCGGCCACGAAGGACAGCGCCACCGCGGGCCCCGCCGTCTCCTTGGCGACCCGGCCGGTCAGCACGAAGATGCCGGTGCCCACGATGACGCCGATACCGAAGACCGTGAGGTCCAGCGCGGTGAGATCCTTGCGCAACCGGTGTTCCGGTGCCTCGGTGTCCGAGATCGACTGCTCCACCGACTTGACGCGAAGAACACCCACGATCCCCCCTGATGCGCCGGTGGTCACCCTTGCCGACGCATCAGGTCATGCCCAGCGGATCACCGCCTGAACGGCGGAGCCGAGGATGTTTGGCAGGGAGGTGTGGTCAGCCGGCCGGCTCGTTCTCCAGGGCCGGAGAGCGCTTCGCGATCGCCTCGGTGACCTGCCGGGCGATGTCCTGCGAGGTCAGGCCGATCTCGCTGAGGATCTTCGCACGCTTGGCGTGGTCGAGAAAGCGCCGCGGGATGCCGTAGGTGCGGACCGGGACGTCGACGTCGGCGTCGCGCAGCAGGCGGGCGACCGCGTCACCCACACCGCCCACCCTGCCGCTGTCCTCGACGACCACGACCAGCTTGTGGTCGCGGGCGGCCGCCACCAGGGCCTCGTCCAGCGGATTGACCCAGCGCGGGTCGACCACCGTGGCGGAGATCCCCTGGGCGTCGAGCAGGTCGGCGGCCTCCAGACACAGCTCGGCCATCGGCCCCACGGAGACGAACAGCACGTCGGCGTCGCCCCCGCGCAGCACGTCCATCTCGCCGAGGCGGCCGACCGCCTCGATCTCGACGGCCACCGGGCCCTTGGGGTAGCGCAGCACCGTCGGGCCGTCGTCGACCTTCACGGCCTCGGCCAGCAGCTCGCGCAGCCGGGGCTCGTCGCGGGGAACCGCGATCGACAGGCCGGGGACGACCTGCAGGATCGACAGGTCCCACATGCCGTTGTGGCTGGCGCCGTCGTCGCCGGTGACGCCCGCCCGGTCGAGCACGACCGTGACGGGGAGGCGGTGCAGGGCGACGTCCATCAGGAGCTGGTCGAAGGCCCGGTTCAGGAAGGTGGCATAGACGGCCACCACCGGGTGCAGACCGCCGAGCGCCAGGCCCGCGGCGCTGGTCAGGGCGTGCTGCTCGGCGATGCCGACGTCGTAGAGGCGGTCGGGATAGGCCTCGGAGAACGGGATCAGGCCGGTCGGGCCGAGCATCGCGGCGGTGATCGCCACGATGTCCTGACGCTCGGCGCCCAGGCGCACCATCTCCTGGCCGAAGACGTTGGTCCAGCCGTGCGGTTTCGGCTTCTCCTCGCCGGTCAGCGGGTCGAAGACGCCCGGCGAGTGGAAGCAGTCCTCGTCGTGATTCTCCGCCGGGGAGTAGCCGAAGCCCTTCTTGGTGAGCACGTGCACGATGACCGGGCGGCGGAAGTCCCTGGCCCTGCGCAGCGCGGACTCCACCGCCTGCTCGTCGTGGCCGTCGACCAGCCCGATGTACTTCAGGCCGAGGTCCTCGAACATGACCTGCGGGGCCAGGACGTCCTTGATGCCCTTCTTGACGCCGTGCAGGGCGTCGTAGACGGGAGCGCCGACCACCGGGACCCTGTTCAGGCTGCCCTTGACGAAGTCGAGCATGTCCTCGTAGCGCTGGGTGGTGCGCAGCGAGGCCAGGTGGGAGGCGAGCCCGCCGATGGTCGGTGAGTAGGAGCGGCCGTTGTCGTTGACCACGATGATCAACGGCAGGTCCTTGCGCGCCGCGATGTTGTTGAGCGCCTCCCAGGCCATGCCGCCGGTGAGCGCCCCGTCTCCGATCACCGCGACGACCGTGCGCTCCGCCTCGCCCCGCAGCCGGTACGCCTTGGCCAGGCCGTCGGCGTACGACAGCGCGGTCGAGGCGTGCGAGTTCTCGATGATGTCGTGCTCGGACTCGGCCTGGCTGGGGTAGCCCGACAGGCCGCCCTCCTGGCGGAGCGTGTCGAACTGCCCGGCCCTGCCGGTGAGCATCTTGTGGACATAGGCCTGGTGACCGGTGTCCCACAGGATCCGGTCACGCGGCGAGTCGAAGACCCGGTGCATCGCGATCGTCAGCTCGACGACACCCAGGTTGGGGCCGAGGTGGCCGCCGCTGCGGGCCGTGGAGGCGATCAGAAGGTCCCTGATCTCGGTGGCGAGCAGTGGCAACTCGTCCACCGCCAGCAGCTTGAGGTCCCCTGGCCCCTTGACCGACTCCAGAAGACTTCCAGGCCGCCCGGTCCGCTCGCTCACGGAATCATCCCCTCTGTCCAGTGACCATCACGACGAGTCTAGTTCGGATGGCAGGCGCTGCCCTCCCGGGTGAAAAAACTGCACGGTTTATATACAGTTGCCCTAACCTTTCCCTCAACATGAACCCCCTCCCCTCCAGGCGACAACTGTCACTGATCGTGGCCTTCCTGGTATTCGCGGCGGTGGCCACGGGAGTCGTCATCGCCGTCCCCTACATCACCCCGGCGATCCTTCCGGCGGTCACCCCTGCGCCCGTTCCCTCCCCCGCCCTTACCTCCACCCCGGCCCCCGGCAAGGCCCCCGCAAGGGGCTCGGCCGTCAAGGAGCGGGCCGCACCGCAGGGCCGCGCCGCCGCGACATCAAACCGCCTCTACCGCACCGGCTCGATGCCGGTCACCAGATGTTCGGCGGGGACGATCCGCGCGGGGAGCGCGGCCTCCTACCGGACCTTCATGACTCGGATCACCCAGTGCCTGAACCGCTCCTGGAAGACCCAGTTCTCCAAGGCGGGCCTGTCCTTCTCCAGGCCCAGGCTGCGCTTCTCCACCTCGAAGGTGACCACACCCTGCGGCCGGTGGCCCAGCAGCGCGGGCGGGTTGTACTGCTCGACCAACAAGACCATCTACATAGGGATCACCCGCCAGGTCCTGCGGAACCCCTACGCGGCCAACCACGCCCAGTTCATGGCCCACGAGTACGCCCACCACGTGCAGCACCTCGCGGGCATCATGGACTACTACGCCAGGAGCGTCTGGTACGCGAAGGCGGCCACCAAGCTCTCCTACTCCCGCCGCCTCGAACTGCAGGCCGACTGCCTGGCCTCCGTCTTCCTGCGCCAGATCGCCGACGACCTGCCGGTCGAGCAGGCGCAGTGGAAGGCGATGGTCGGCTGGGTCAACGCCAACGGTCACAAGAACTGGCCCAAGAACGACCACGGCAAGGGCCGCAGCCAGGCCTACTGGATGGAGCGCGGCTTCGACTCCGGCTCCCCCTCCGGCTGCAACACCTGGTCCGCCGCCACGGGCCGGGTCGCCTGATCGCCCGTCGGCCCCGAAGGGAACCGGCGCAAACCCCACTCGGTCCCGCCGCCCGCGGCCGTACCCTCAGAGCTTGGCCGCATAACAGCTTTACCCGGTGTTTTACCTCCCATAGGGTTCAGGATCATGCGTACCCCCCTTATCGTGCTGCTCTCCGGCGCCCTGGCGAGCCTGCTGTTCGCCGGCACGGCGAATGCGGTCCCCACCGAGCAGGTCAGGCCGGTCCCCAAGGGCAAGACCGCCCTCGTCGCCAACCCGATCTACAAGTCGGGCAAGCTCGACGAGGAGGCCTGCCAGGAGCAGCCGGTCTACAACGACGACCTCGAATCAGCCGAGGTCTATCTCGACTTCGTCCTCGACTGCCTCAACAAGAGCTGGGAGTACCAGTTCTCCAAGGCGAAACTGCCCTTCTCCAAGCCCAGGTTCGCGGTCACCCCGCGCATCGGCGTCCCGACCGGCTGCGGCAAGTTCCCCGACGGCGCCCAGGCGCTCTACTGCTCCAGGAACAAGAAGATCACCTTCTACCTGAGCAAGGGCATCCTCTCCGAGGCGACCGAACTGTTCCTGTTCCAGACGCTGTCCCACGAGTACGGTCACCACGTCCAGCAGCTCTCCGGGATCCTGCCCACCGCGCACTCCGGAAAGTACAGGAACGACAAGGAGCTCCTGGCCGCGATCCGCAAGGTCGAACTCCAGGCCGAGTGCCTGAGCGGGGTCTTCATCGGCAGCGTCTGGCGCTCCCTCGGCCGCCGTGAGTCGGACTTCAGGTACATCCTGAGCGCCGCCTACAGCACGGCCAGCCACGGCAAGGCCGCCAACATCGCCTACTGGCTGACCCGAGGCTTCCGCCAGGAGGACCCTGGCGCCTGCAACACCTTCATCGCCCCCAAGTCCAAGGTCTCCTGATCGCCCAACCGACCGCGACGGCCACCCGCTTCCAGCAGCACGGCGGGTGGCTGTTCCTGTTCCAGCCACCGGCGCGGGTCAGGAGCCGGCGCGGGCGAGGACTTCCAGAGGGTCGGCGAGGACCTGGGAGAAGGCCAGCTCGGCGGCGCCGACCAGGGTGGCGTCATCACCGAGGGCCGAGGTGCGCAGGCGCAGGTGCTCACGGGACGGAGGCAGGGCGTCGAGGGCGAGACGGCTGCGGACCTGGGCGGCGGAGCCGAGGTAGATCTCCCTGAGCATGCCGCCGAACACCACCATCTCGGGGTTGAAGATGTTGACGAGGTTGGCGACGCCCAGGCCGAGCCAGTCACCGACGCGGCTCAGCGCGGCCTGCGCGACGACGTCACCCCGATCGGCGGCGTCGACCACGGCGCGGACGGCGTCCCTGCCGACCTGGGGGCCGAAACGACCCGCGGCCTCAAGAAGGGCACGCTCGCCGACCTCCGCCTCCAGGCAGCCGAGCGAGCCGCACCCGCAGACGCGGCCCTTGTCAGGGTTGACGATCATGTGCCCGACCTCGCCGCCGAAACCAAGGTGACCGCCGAGCAACTGGCCGTTGGCGATCACGCCGCCGCCGATGCCGACGTCGCCGTGCAGGTAGACGAGGTCCCGGCAGCCGACGCCGACACCCCGGGTCTGCTCGGCGAGGGCGGCGAGGTTGGCATCGTTGCCGACCGTGACCGGCAGGCCGAAGGCCAGCCGGCGGGTCATCTCCTCGGCGAACGGCACGTCCTCCACGGTGGCCATGTTGGGCCCGAACCTGATGCCTCCGTCATCGCGGCCCACGCCACCGGAGAAGGCCGCCGCCACCCCCACGCACACCGTGTCGGGCCGGGTCCTGCGGTGCATCTGCCGGGCGAAGGCGGAGAGCGGGCCGACGATCTCCTCCAGGGAGAAGGCACCGCGCCTCCGTACCGTCTCGCGACGGTCGAGGATCGTGCCGCCCAGGCCGACGCGGGCGGCGACCATCCGGTCGACGCCCACGTCGAAGGCGAACACGTAGACCCGCGCCGACTCGGGGCGGACCACCAGGGAGGGGCGCCCGGCCCGGCCGGTCTCCCTGGGAAGTTCCTCCCTGACCAGGCCTGCGGCGGTCAGGTCGGCGGTGAGGGCCATGATGGTGCTGCGGTTGAGGCCCATCCGGTTGGTGAGCTCCGCGCGCGAGGTGGGGCCGCTCAGATGGACGTGGCGGAGCAGGGCGCCAAGATTGTGGCGCCTGATCTCCTCTTGGGAGGGGCCTGCCCGCATGACGAGGGGTTCCTTCGGTGGATCGGAGTCGCTGATCACCTTAGACCAGTGGCGGCCGCCCGCTTGCGGGAGAGCGCGTCCACCATGGCGGCCAGCAGCAGCACCGATCCGGTGACCATGAACTTGACGCCGGAGCTGTAGCCCATCAGGCCCATGCCGTTCTCGATGACCGCGACCACCGCACCGCCGAGGATGGCGTCGAGCACCCGGCCCTTGCCACCGAACAGGCTGGTGCCGCCGATGACCGCGGCGCCGACCGCGTACAGCAGCACGTTGCTGCCGCCGGTGTTCGGGTCGACGGAACTGGCCCGGGAGGCGGCGATGACGCCGCCGATCGCGGCCATGGAGGAACAGATCACGAAAGCACTGATCTTCATCCGGTCGACGTTGATGCCCGCCCGGCGCGCGGCCTCGACGTTGCCGCCGACCGCGTACAGGTGACGTCCGTACGCCGTGCGGCGCAGCACGAACGTCAGGACCAGCAGCAGCACCACGATGATGGGCACCACGAGCGGCACGCCCGCCAGCGAGACGACCGCGGCGTTGCGGCTCCGCTCGATGTTGAGGAAGTAGACGGCGAGCCCGCCGAGCAGCGCGAGGGTGCCCACCCGGACCGCGATCAGCGAGACCGGATCGGCGGTCAGCTCCCGGGCGGCGCGCTTGCGGGCGCGCAGCAGCTGGAGACCGGCGTATCCGGCGACTCCCACGGCCAGCAGGATCCAGCCCAGCGTGGGCGGGAGGTTCTTGTTGGCGATCGCCAGGATGGTCTCGTCCCGGATGGCGATGATGGTGCCGCCCTTGACCAGCAGCAGCACGAGCCCCTGGAAGGCCAGGAAGGCGGCGAGCGTCACCACGAACGACGGGATGCCGAGTTTCGCGACGATGGAGCCGATCCCGGTGCCGATCACCACACCGGTGAGGATGGCCGCGCCCACCGCCACGTACCAGGGCAGTCCCTGGCTGCTGAGCAGGATCGCGAGCACCGCGGCGCAGACACCGCTGGCGAAGCCCGCCGACAGGTCGATCTCGCCGAGGAGCAGCACGAAGACCAGGCCCATGGCGATCACCGTGACCGCGGCGCCCTGGGTGAACAGGTTGGCGAAGTTTCCGGCGGTCAGGAAGGACGGCCGGAGGATGGCGAAGATCGTGCAGAGCACCACGAGACCGAACACCGCCGGCAGCGCGCCCATGTCACCGCCGCGTACCCGCTCGGCGTAGCCGCGAACGTTGCTCCTGATCGAGGGGGCCTCGGGTACGCGCTTCGGGGAAATCGTGGCGGTCATACGGTGGCTCCGTTGGTGAGGCCGAGGTCCCCGCTGCGGCCGGAGGTGATCAGTTCGACGACCTGCGCGTGGGTCACGTCCGAGGTCTTGACCTGGGCCGCCATCCGGCCCAGGTAGAGGGTGGCGATCCGGTCCGACACGGCGAACACGTCGTTCATGTTGTGCGAGATCAGCACGACGGCCAGGCCCTGGTCGGCCAGGCGCCGGACCAGTTCGAGCACCTGCGCGGTCTGGGCGACGCCGAGCGCCGCCGTCGGCTCGTCGAGGATGACCACCTTGCTGTTCCACAGCACGGCCTTGGCGATGGCCACCGTCTGGCGCTGGCCGCCGGAGAGACTGGCGACGAGCTGGCGGATGGACTTGACGGTCCTGACCGACAGGCTCTCCAGGGTCTTGGCCGCCATCGCCTCCATCGTGTCCTCGTCGAGGACGATGCCGCGCCGGTGCTCACGCCCCAGGAACATGTTCTGGACGATGTCGAGGTTGTCGCAGAGCGCGAGGTCCTGGTAGACGATCTCGATGCCCAGCTCGGCCGCGTCGCGCGGGCTGCCGATCCGGACGGGCTTGCCGTCGAAGAAGTACTCGCCGGAGTCGATCGGGTGGATGCCGCCGACGCACTTGACGAGTGTGGACTTGCCTGCGCCGTTGTCGCCGACCAGCGCGGTCACCTCTCCGGCGTAGGCGGAGAAGGCGACGTCGTGCAGGACCTGTACGGGACCGAAGCTCTTGTCGATCCCGCGGAGTTCCAGTGCGGGGGTCATGGGGTTGTGCTCCCTGTGTTCATTTCGCGCGGCGAAGCTCGCGCGGCTCGGGCGCCTGCGGGCGGTGTCCTGCCCCGTAGCCGGAATGGACGACTCACCTGCCGCGTCCCTCCGGCGTCACAGTGCGAATACGCCGCGATGGAGCGCAGGGGGACGGACGGCCTCCGGGGCGGCCGTCCGTCCCCCGCACGCCCTACTGGATTCCGGCCTCGGTGCACTTGTCGGCGAACTCGCCGGTGCACAGCTCGTCCTTGGTGACGAAGCCGTCGGCGACGACGTCCTTGACGCTGTCGAAGAAGATCGGCTGCGGGTCGAGGAGAACGGCGGGCACGTCGGCGCCGCTCTCGGTGTCCTTGACCGTACCGGTCGCCGCGGGCTTCTCGCCCTTGGCCAGGCCGATGGCCAGCGCGGACGCCGCGTCGGCCTCCTTCTTGATCGCCTTGTAGACCGTCATGCACTGGTCACCGGCGAGAATGTTCTGCAGGCCCTGCACCGTGGCGTCCTGACCGGTGACCGGGACCTTGCCGTTCAGGCTGTTCTTCTTCAGGACCGAGATGGCCGCGTTGCCGAGACCGTCGTTGGCGGCCAGGACACCGGCGATCTTCGGCTGCTCGGTGAGCATCTGCTCGAAGATCGTGCCCGCCTGGGCGTTGTCCCAGTCGGGAACCGACTGGTCGGGGCCCTTGACGTAGTCCCCCGAGTCGTACTTGGCCTTGAGCACGCCGTCGTAGCCGTTCTTGAACAGCGTGGCGTTGTTGTCGGTCGGCGAGCCGTTGAGCTCGGCGATGATGGGCTTCTTGGCCTGCTTATCTGACAGGCACTTCACCAGGCCCTCGCCCTGCAGGGTGCCGACCTTGGTGTTGTCGAAGCTGACGTAGTAGGACGCGCCGCCGTTGAGAGTGAGGCGGTCGTAGTCGATGGTGGCCACGCCCTGCGCCTTGGCCTTGTCGAGCACGGCCTTGCCGGTGCCGCTGTCAAGGTTGACGATCATCAGAACCGTGGCACCGTTGGTGATCATCTGGTCGGCGATGGTCTGGAACTGGGTCTTGTCACCCTGGGCGTTCTGGATGTCGTAGGCGACGCCCGCGGCCTTGAACGCCTCTTCCAGGTACTTGCGGTCCGCGGTCTCCCAGCGGGCGGAGGACTTGCTGTCGGGGAGGATGACGCCGACCTTGCCCGCCACGGCAGCCGAACTCTCCGCGGGGGACGCGCCGCTCGACGCGCTGGTGTCGGCATCGTCGCTCCCGCAAGCGGCGAGGCCAAGGGTCATCGCCGCGGCGGCGGCGGTAAGGCTGAGGATCCCCTTGCGCATGGTGCACGGGTCCTTTCTTCGAAAGTGGGGGGTACGACGGAGGTGCGGCATGCCGAATTCGCGGGTACGGCTCCACCGGATCTCGGCTCACCGTTCCGTTGAATGTTGTTTGCGGCAACGTATTCCGCCACCGGCCAGGAGCGCCAGACCTTCCATGGGTAAAGTTTGTTGTGGCCGGTAACAATCCAGAAACGCGTCATTAACCCCCATGGCCCCGCACGGCCATCTCGCCTGGGATCACGGCCCCCACCTGCCGCTTCCGGGCGATGACCGGGAGAACATAAAAAAAACCGCCCGGCGGGATGATGTCCCACCGGGCGGTTCCTGTCTGGGGTGTCCCCCGATGTGAGCGGAGCCTGCGTGCGGCCCCGCCCCCTCCTGCTCAGCTCTTGGCGAGCAGGGAGCGCAGGACGTACTGCATGATGCCCCCGTGCCGGTAGTAGTCGGCCTCTCCGGGGGTGTCGATGCGTACGACGGCCTGGAATTCCTTGTCGTCGGCCCTGACCGTCACGGTCTGCGGGATGCCGCCTCCGTTGAGGACCTCGACGCCGACGACGTCGAAGGTCTCCTCACCGGTCAGGCCCAGTGACTGCGCCGTCTCCCCCTCGGGGAACTGCAGCGGCAGCACGCCCATGCCGATCAGGTTGGAGCGGTGGATGCGCTCGTAGGACTCGGCGATGACGACGCGGACGCCGAGCAGCGCGGTGCCCTTGGCCGCCCAGTCACGCGAGGAGCCCGAGCCGTACTCCTTGCCGGCCAGGACGACGAGCGGGATACCCGCGGCCTGGTAGTTCGCGGAGGCGTCGTAGATGAAGGCCTGCGGCCCGCCCGGGGCGGTGAAGTCGCGGGTGTAACCGCCCTCCACGCCGTCGAGCAGCAGGTTCTTCAGCCGGATGTTGGCGAAGGTGCCGCGGATCATGACCTCGTGGTTGCCCCGGCGCGAGCCGTAGGAGTTGAAGTCCTTGGCCGCGACACCGTTCTCCTTGAGGTAGTCGGCCGCGGGGGTGCCGACCTTGATCGCGCCGGCCGGGGAGATGTGGTCGGTGGTGACCGAGTCGCCCAGCTTCGCCAGCACCCTGGCCCCGGAGATGTCGGTCACCGGCTCCGGCTCGGACGGCATGCCCTCGAAGTAGGGGGCCTTGCGGACGTAGGTCGAGTCCGGGTCCCACTCGAAGGTGTTACCGGTCGGGATCGGCAGCGAGCGCCAGGTCTCGTCGCCCTTGAACACGTCGGCGTAGTCGTGCAGGAACATCTCCTGGTCGATCGAGGAGGCGACGACCGCCGCGATCTCCTCGGGCGCCGGCCAGATGTCGGCGAGGAAGACCGGCTCACCGTCCGAGCCGGTGCCCAGCGGCTCGGTGTTCAGGTCGATGTCCATGGTGCCCGCGAGGGCGTAGGCGACCACCAGCGGCGGCGAGGCCAGGTAGTTCATCTTGACGTCGGGGTTGATCCGGCCCTCGAAGTTGCGGTTGCCGGACAGCACCGCGGTGACCGCGAGGTCGTTCTCCTGGATGGCGGCGGAGATCTCCTCCTGCAGCGGGCCCGAGTTGCCGATGCAGGTGGTGCAGCCGTAGCCGACCAGGTTGAAGCCGATCTTGTCGAGGTAGGGCTGCAGGCCCGAGCGCTCGAAGTAGCCGGTGACGACCTGCGAGCCGGGGGCCAGGGAGGTCTTGACCCACGGCTTGCGGGTCAGGCCCTTCTCGACCGCGTTCCTGGCGAGCAGCGCGGCGCCCATCATGACGTACGGGTTGGAGGTGTTGGTGCAGCTGGTGATCGCGGCGATGGTCACCACGCCGTGGTCGATCTCGAAGGTGGTGCCGTCCGCCAGGGTGACCGGAACGACCCTGTGCGGGCGCTTGCCGTTGTGACCGGCGGCGTGCGGCCTGTCACCGTTGCCGGCGTGGGAGATCGCCGGGGAGTCCGAGGCGGGGAAGGACTCGTCGGACGCCTCGTCGAGCGGGCCCTGGATGCTCGGCACGTAGTCCTTGACGGCCGCGCGCCAGGCGCTCTTGGCCTCGGACAGCGCGATGCGGTCCTGGGGGCGCTTGGGGCCCGCGATCGACGGGACGACCGTGGCCAGGTCCAGCTCGATGTACTCGGAGAAGACCGGCTCCTCGGCCTCCGGGTCGAGCCACAGCCCCTGGGCCTTGGCGTAGGCCTCGACCAGGGCGACCTGCTCGGCGGGGCGGCCGGTCAGCGTGAGGTAGTCGATCGTCTGGCCGTCGATCGGGAAGATCGCGCAGGTCGAGCCGAACTCGGGGCTCATGTTGCCGATCGTGGCCCGGTTGGCCAGCGGCACGCTGGAGACGCCCTCGCCGTAGAACTCCACGAACTTGCCGACGACGCCGTGCTCGCGGAGCATCTCGGTGATCGTGAGCACCAGGTCGGTGGCGGTGGCCCCGGCCGGGAGCTTGCCGGTCAGTTTGAAACCGACCACCCGCGGGATCAGCATCGAGATCGGCTGGCCGAGCATCGCGGCCTCGGCCTCGATGCCGCCGACGCCCCAGCCCAGGACGCCGATGCCGTTCTCCATCGTGGTGTGGGAGTCGGTGCCGACGCAGGTGTCCGGGTAGGCCTTCCCGTCACGCGTCATCACCACGCGGGCCAGGTGCTCGATGTTGACCTGGTGCACGATGCCGGTGCCCGGCGGGACGACCTTGAACTCGTCGAAGGCGGTCTGTCCCCAGCGCAGGAACTGGTAGCGCTCGCGGTTGCGCTCGTACTCCCGCTCGACGTTGCGCTGGAAGGATTCGGGCCCGCCGAAGAAGTCGACGATGACCGAGTGGTCGATGACCATCTCGGCCGGGGCGAGCGGGTTGATCCTGGCGGGGTCGCCGCCGAGGTCGCGGACGGCCTCGCGCATGGTCGCCAGGTCGACGACGCACGGGACGCCGGTGAAGTCCTGCATGATCACGCGAGCCGGCGTGAACTGGATCTCCACGTTCGGCGTGGCGGACGGGTCCCACTGGCCGACCGCGCGGATGTGGTCGGCGGTGATGTTCGCGCCGTCCTCCGTGCGGAGCAGGTTCTCAAGAAGGATCTTCAGGCTGTACGGGAGACGCCCCGACCCTTCCACGGCGTCCAGCCGGTAGATCTCATATCCCGCGTCACCGACGCGGAGCGTGTCACGGCTGCCGAAGCTGTTCGAGGACACGGTTCGCCTCCCTCATCACCCTGATGTCTGTCGCGCCGGTACATAGGCGCGATTGAATCCTGCCGCACCGCCGGAGCACCCCGGACTGTTAGGTACGCCTAACCTCCGAGCCGCCCGCAGGTTGCAGCGGATGTCTCGATATCAAGATATCCCTCCGGGTATCTCGACATCAAATTACCCCTCAGTATGATCACTGCGGGGCGAGGCGGAGGTACAGCAGCCCGAGAACGACGACGGAAAGTACCGGGGCGAGAAACTTCTGCTCGAAAGCACGGCCCGTCTTGATGCCGATCTTCCACGGCAGCAGCCATTTCTGCCGCAGCGGCCAGAGCACGGGACAGCCCTTCTCGGTGCAGCAGTCACCCACGACGTGGGTCAGGCATCCGATCGCGACCGCCAGTCCCAGCCAGGCGTAGCCCACACCGTCGCTGCGGAACACCACGAACAGCCCGGCCGTCATACCGACGTTGAGTATCGCCGAGGCGAACTTCTTGCCCGGGATGCCGATCCCGATCGCCCGCAGCGCCAGGCCGATGAGCAGGACCACCAGGATGTCGCGGCCGATCGGATAGGTACCGGCCAGGTAGTGCGCGCCGAAGCCCGCGGCGGCCGCGAACACCAGCGAGTGGGTGGCGTTGCGGTGTCCGCCGGCGAGCCAAGACACCGCCTTGCTCAGACCCCAGGTGACCGGCCCGAACGTCTGCGCGATCGTCGCGCTCGGATGGTCGAGGTCGGGCAGCATCGCGGCACCGGCGCAGATGATGGCCCCGGCGACGAACTCGGCCGGGTTGAGCGCGTTGACCATGACGCCGGTCTCTATGAACTTCGACGTCTCGGTCAGCAGGGGCAGCGCGGCCAGCCCGGGCGCCACCCCCAGCCAGGCGATCGCGCCCGTCAGCGCATGCGTATGCCCCATCATCGCTCAGACACCACCATCAAGATCACGCCGGGAGACTGTACGGCAAAGACCCCTCCAGGTGGAGGACCGTGCCATTTTGCACCATCGGCGTGTCGCGTGGGCGAGGCGATCCCGGCGCGTGAGCACCGGTCGCCTTCACCCGCTTCCAGGATCACTCGAGGGCGACGCTCGTCCGCTTCGATCTCCCCGTCCCTTCACGAGAAGTGCCTGCCATCGGCATCTTCCTACGAATGAGGAACGGATGGAACCGCCGATCGGTGCCGGGGACGGCCGTACGAGAGCGCCCACCCGGGAAGATCGCCTTCACCCTGGGGCCTCACCTCGGAGTCTTCGCCGAGCACCCTCCGGATCGCCTCCGCGGGAGGCCGGAGACGGGTGGGGAAAGATCGGCGAGCAGGCGGCGGCCTGCGGAAACGACAGACGGGACCGTTCCGCACCGAAAGCACCCCCCAGCCCTTCCGGCGCGGAACGAATCCCGTCTACGTCCTTTGTAACGTGCAGGTCTCAGTACTTGTTCCAGAATCCGGCAAGAATTACGTGATCTGCCTCACTTACACGCTGAGCACCCGCACGGTTACCGTCGGCTCCCCCTCAAGGGAAGAACCATATTTCAGGACAAGGGTTGCTGTCAGAATGTTCTCGATATATCTTTGAGGCATCGAGAGCGATCAAAAGACGATCGCGATATGGAGGTACGACATGACGGCAGCGAACGCGATGAGTGGCCCCTGGGCCGGGTTCGGCTCCCAGGAGGTCAGGCGCGAGATGAAGCGCGCGGCCAAGGAGGCGTGGCGGCAGATGGCCGCCGGATGGCACGAGAGCGGGCCGCAGCACGGGCCGCACCACGGGCCGCACCGGCACCACGAGGGCGGACCGCACGAGCACCGGCACCGCGGGCACCGCGGCCCCTTCCCCGGCGGCGGGTTCCCCTGGGACTTCGGCAGGGGCGGTCGAGGCGGCCGGGGGGGCAGAGGCCCGTTCGGCGGGGGCCCCTTCGGCGGGGGGCCGCCGTTCGGGCGCGGGCGCAAGGCCAAGCGCGGCGATGTCCGCGCGGCGATCCTCGCCCTGCTCACCGAGTCCCCGCGGAACGGCTACCAGATCATCCAGGAGATCGAGCGGCGCAGCGAGGGTGGCTGGAAGCCCAGCCCGGGAGCGGTCTACCCGGCGTTGCAGCAGCTTACCGATGAGGGCCTGGTCCTGGCCGAGGAGAACGAGGGGCGCAAGACCTTCAGCCTCACCGAGGCCGGCCGCGCCTACGTGACCGAGCACTCCGACGAGGTGCGCGCGCCGTGGGAGGAGATGACGCCCGACATCGACGACAGCACCTGGGAGTTGATGGACACCGCCCGCCAGTCGGGGTTCGCCATGCTCCAGATCCTGCAGACCGGCAGCGAGTCGCAGATCCGGCAGGCGAAGCAGACGCTGGCCGAGACGCGCCGCAAGCTCTACCAGATTCTGGCCGACGGCGACACCGGCGAGGAGTGACCCGAACATGACGCCCCGAGACGGCCTCCGCATCGGAGACGCCGAACGTGACGTGGCGATGGCGGCCCTGCGCGAGCACTACGCCCAGGGCCGCCTGACCCGCGAGGAACTCGACGAGCGCCTCGAGTCGGCCCTGTCCGCGCGGACGGGCGGCGACCTCGCCGTGGTGTGCGCGGACCTGCCCGGCCTGCCCGGTCCGCGCGACCCCGGGCCGGAGGGGTTCGAGGACACCGGGAGCCCGTGGGACCGCGGGTGGCACGCGCACGCCTGGGGCGTCCATCATCCCGGGTTCCGGCCCGGGTCCCGATTCCGTCACCGCGCGGCCTGGCGTCACCACCACGCGGGACACCGGGGCGGGCCCCCGTTCGCTCCCGTGGTGATCCTGCTGCTGGTGGCGGGAGTGGCGATGGCCGGGGTCGGGGTGCTGAAGTTCCTCCTCCTCGCCTGGCTGGCGATGGCCGTGCTGGGCCTGCTCCGCCACAGGCGGTGGCACTCCCGGGCACGGGCCCGCCGGTTCAGCCCTCCAGGCGCTTTCTGAGCCCCTGGAGACCGGGCAGGTAGACGGAGCGATGCTCGCCTCCGCCTCGGCCGCGTCCGCCTCGAAGCGGCGCGCCGGCGCCCGCGCCCCGAGGAGGGGCGCGGTGCCCGGCCTACACGTGCGGCAGGATCTCCTCGGCGATGAGGTTCAGGTGGTCGAGGTCGGCCAGGTCAAGCACCTGCAGGTAGATCCGCTCGACGCCCAGTTCGGCGAAGCGGCCGATCTTCTCGGTCACCTCGGCGGGGGTACCCGCCAGGCCCGTCGCGCGCAGCACGCCGAGGTCCTGCTCGATGCCCCCGGCCCGCCGCGCGATCTCCGCGTCGCCGGAGCCGACACAGACGGTCTGCGCGACCGAGAGCACGACCGGCTCCCTGCCCTCCGCCTCACATGCCCTGCCGACCCGGTCAAAGGCCTTCGCGGTGTCGTCCAGGGTGCGAAACGGCACGTTGTACTCGTCGGCGAACCTGGCGACCAGGCGCGGGGTGCGCGTGGCGCCGACGCCGCCGATGATGATCGGCGGCCTGGGGCTCTGCGCGGGCTTGGGCAGCGCGGGCGAGTCCGCCAGCCGGTAGTGGGCGCCTTCGAAGGAGAACGCCTCGCCCGCCGGTGTGGTCCAGAGCCCGATCAGGATCTCCAACTGCTCCTCGAACCGGCCGAACCGTTCGCCGACCGGCGGGAACGGGATGCCGTACGCGACATGCTCGGCGTCGAACCAGCCGGTGCCCAGGCCCAGCTCGACCCGGCCGCCGCTCATCTGGTCGACCTGGGCCACACTGATCGCCAGCGGCCCTGGCAGCCGGAAGGTGGCCGGGGTGACCAGAGTGCCCAGACGAATCGTGGAGGTGTCCCTGGCCAGGCCCGCCAGGGTCGTCCAGGCATCGGTGGAGCCGGCACCGGGGTCGCCCGCTCCGATCCGCATGTAGTGGTCGGAACGGAAGAAGGCGTCGAACCCCAGCCGCTCCGCGGCCAGCGCGACCGTCAGCAACTCATCGTAGGTGGCACCCTGCTGCGGTTCCGTGAAGATCCTCAACTTCATGACGACCATTATCCGGGCACTCCGGACGGCATCCGCAGAAAGCCCACGCCGCGGCCGGAACGCTTGCTAACGTTCTGCCCTTCGACGCAACGGGTAGCGGATCCGACACTCACGGCGATCACCCCTGTCGTTGAGGAAGGGGGATCACATGCCCGT
This sequence comes from Streptosporangium sp. NPDC001681, assembly GCF_040298085.1. Lineage (NCBI taxonomy): Bacteria > Bacillati > Actinomycetota > Actinomycetes > Streptosporangiales > Streptosporangiaceae > Streptosporangium > Streptosporangium sp. NPDC001681. The sequence continues at coordinate 51,807 of NZ_JBEOZN010000049.1, forward strand.
GGCGACCGACCGTCCCGACACTCGCCGGGCCCGCGAGCCCGGCACCCCGCCCCGGCCCCTCGTGGTGCTCGCCTCCATCGCGCTCGCCGCGGGAACCGGTGGCGCGATCTGGCTGCTGCCCCCCAGGGCGCAGGGCGAATGGGCCGCCGTCGGCAGGCGTGCCGGGGCTGGCGCGTCCCCCTCGGGGACCGCCACCCGGCCCGCGCCCGAGCAGGCGTCCACACCGGCCGTCGTCCGCCCGTCGGGCTTCGTGGCGTTCGTGGACGCGGTCCACGACCCGCGCTTCAACCTCTCCAAGGCGGTCAGGAAGAGCCGCGTGCGCTGGTTCACGCTCGGCCACCTCACCGCCGGGCGCAGCGGCTGCGTCCCCCGCTGGGGCGGGCTCCAGGGACAGGGACGCAATCCGGTCGCCAACCGGCTCGGCCCCCTGCGCGCCGCCGGCGGGGACGCGGGCCTCGCCTTCGGCGGCCCCACCGGACGCGAACTCGCCACCGCCTGCGCGGACCTCGGCCGGCTCACCGCCGCCTACCGCCGGGCGATCGGCGCCTTCGACGCCAGGTACATCGACTTCGAGGTCCACGCCCCGGCCGGTGACGCCGCCGTGCGGCGGCGCGCCAGGGCGATCGCGGCCCTGCAGCGGCAGGCCGCCCGCGAGGGCCGCCCCCTCACGGTCAGCTTCACCCTCCCGGTCACCGGGACCGGCCTGGCCCTCGGCGACCAGGAGTTGCTCCGGGTCACCCGGGCGGAAGGCGTCGAGATCGCCACCGTCAACCTGCTCGCCCCCGTTGGCACCTCCCCCGGTTCCGGAGGCCGCCTGCACCCGATCGCCTCCGCCGTCCGCGCCGCGCATCCGCAGATAGCCCGCTCCCTGGGGGAGAGCGCCGCCTGGAACCGGATCGCCCTGACACCCGTGCTGGCCAGGTCCGGCGATCTCACCCGGCTCGACGCCCGCAGACTCGCCGCCTTCACCAGCCGCAACAACCTGGCATGGCTCTCCGCCAGGGGCGCGGCCCTCGCCCCCGGCATCACCCGGTTCCTCACCGGCGCGGCACGCTAGACAATCACTCCCCTTTGGGGTTATCTATGGGGTATAACCCTTCTATAACCCTCAAGGGGAGATGTGATGCCGAAGATCAACGTCTACCTGCCGGACGAGCTGGCCGAGGCGGTCAAGAGAGCCGGCATACCGGTCTCCGCCGTGTGCCAGCGGGCACTTGAGCAGGCCGTACGGCGGGTGACCTCCATCCGCGAGACGGCGCTCAGCGCCCCCGACCTCGACGACCTGGCGGCACGCTTCCCCCACTTCACCCCGCGGGCCCGTTCCGTGATCAAGCTGTCGGTGGAGCAGGCTCGGGCCCTGGGCGCGGCCGAGGTCGGCACCGAGCATCTGCTGGGCGGCATGCTCGCCGAGGGGAGCAATCTAGCGCTCCAGGTCCTGGGCGCCCTGGAGATCGACCCCGAGGAGGTGCGGCGCCGGCTGGACCGGCCGAGCCCCGCCGCCCCGGCCGCGGTCACCGGCGATGCCGAGCTCGCCTTCGGGGCGCCCGCGGCGGCGGCCCTGGAGATGACCGTCACCGAGGCCACCTCGCTCGGCCACAACTACATCGGCTGCGAACACCTGCTTCTCGGGCTGATCGCCGAACCGGAGGGAGTGGCCGGGCATGTCCTGCGGGAGCTGGGGGCCGAGCACCGGCTGACCCGCCGCGCGGTCGCGGCGGCCCTCGCTGGTTATGTCCACCTACGCGCGCAGACCCAGACCGCCTCCGTCGTCCCGGCCCAGCCCGCCGACGCGGCGAGCGCACTGTCGGCGGCCGTACGCGAGGGGCTCCGTCCCGTTCTGCGCAGGCTCGACCGGCTGGAGGAGCACCTCGGCCTCGCGGACGAGGCGTAGCCGGTGAGCGCGACCGTGCACGCGGTCGCAGCCATGATCGCGCGCCTGGCCGTGGGCGTACTCGTCGGCGTACTCGTGGGCATCGGCTCGGGTGCGATCACGGGCGTGCTCTCCGGCCTGGTCGCCGGCGGAGTGGCGGGAACGATCGTGCGCGCCGCATCCGCGGAAGGCGGCACGCGCGGCGGTTCCCCCGCCTCGGCGAAGGACCGCGCCGGGACGCGATGAGACACCACCCAGGCGCGTTCTCCCTGGTCACTCCTCGGTCGACCCGCCGGCCAGCAGCGCGACGCACTCCACGTGGTGGGCATCGGGACCACGTCGAATTCACATCGTCGCAGCTCAAAGCTAGGTAACCGATCCACGATCAGCCCCCGTGCGCGCCCGGCGCCGGATGCGCGTACCGAAGAGTCGTCTGGTACGAGGCGTGACCGAGCAGATCCTTCCCCCGTAGCCAGTCGACCGGATTGCCTGTGCCGTCGGCGCGCTCGGCGCCGCAGACGCCGGCGGCCTCACCCCATCGAGGCCCTCCCCACAGACGAACGCCCCGCTCGTCCTCCTCGCGGAGGGCAGGCGGGGCGCTCTTTCATGTGTCCTCAGCCAGGCGGGATGATCACGTCGGGTCAGCCCCAATCCCACTGGACGCCGACCAGGCCGGCCTGGAGGGGGCCGGCGACGAGATGGACGGCGTGCTGGGCGTTGAGGGTGAGTTCGCCGCGATCGTGCTCGTCGGTGCCCAGGCCGCGGCGGGCGAAGCGGTGGATGCGGACCGGCAGCGCCGCGGAGTCGAAGCCGACCCGCAGCATGTACTGGCCGCTGGGAAAGCGGAAACCCCGCTCGTACTCCCGGGCCTCCGCGCCACTGGGATCGGCCATCTCGTAGCGGATCATCTGGGTCTCCCCGGTCCGCAGCGCCCGGTCGAACAGCAGCTCGGCCACCACCAGGGCGGCCGGCCCGTCGCGGCGGACCCGGCCGACGCGGCAGTCCTCCAGCGCCCGGACCCGGACCCGCTCCACGTCGCAGCCCAGATCGCCCCAGTAGATCATGATGTAGCGGTCGGCGGCGTCCTCGTGGGCTTGCATCACCTGGAGCGTCTCGCGCCGGGTGATGCTGCGATCCGCCCCGATCCGCAGCGTCTCGTGCATCCCGACGATGTGCAGGCGCCGGTCGTCGGCCACCCCGTCCAGGCTCTCCAGCAGTGTCGACAGGGCACGGGCCGGCTCCAGAATCGACGAGTAGGACACCGCGCCCGGTGTCGGCGGGCTGCTGCGGCCGCGTGGGCGGGGCGGGCCGAGCAGTTCCATCAGCGAGCGCGGCGGCAGGATGAGGATCTCCTCCAGCGCGCGTACGGCACGCAGCGACTCGGGCCGCTCGGGACGGCGCAGGCCCTGCTGCCAGTAGCTCAGGCTCGTCGTCCCGACCCGCAGGCCGCGCTCTCCCAGGCGGTGCCGGAGCCGGTTCAGGGTCAGGCCGCGCGCCTGGACCGCGACGCGCAGCGCGACGTGAAAAGGTCCGTCGCGTAGCGCGGCCCGGAGTTCACGATCACCTGACATGTGTGAATGTTCACAGATTTTCACCACGCTGTCACCGCGGGGCGGCGCTCTTGTGGCGTGCTCCACGTCCACGTTCACACCACCCCTGCCGGGTGATCGGCCGTGTCTTGCCCGGCCGCTGTGTCGAGCCGACCATCCTTTCAACAGCACCGGCTTCTCCCCCCAGGAGCTCGACATGCCCTACCTCTCGCCCGGCAGGTTCCGGCGCACGGCCCTCGCGCTCGTGTTGACGACCGCGGCCTGGCTGGTGCCGCCCACCCTCGGCGCCCATGCCGCGGCCGCCTACCGCCTCAACATCACCATGCAGGCCCAGCAGTACACCAACTGGTGCTGGGCGGCCGCCGGCAACACCGTGGCCGCCTACTACGGCTACAACTACAGCCAGAACCAGTTCTGCAACCTGGCCTTCAACCGCTCGATGAACTCCAGCTGCCCCAACAACCAGGCCACCCTGGCCAACGACCAGAACGCCTTCCGCCAGATCGGCATCTCGCCCGGCAACTATGTCTACGACTACCTGACCTACAACGCGGTGATCAGGGAGATGAACGCCAACCGGCCGGTGCTGACCCGGATCCAGTGGTCCTCCGGCGGCGGGCACATGCACACCATCTATGGCTACGACCAGAGCGGGTCATGGGTCTACTGGGGTGATCCCTGGCAGTCGAGCTCCCGCTACAACTGGGCGAGCTACAACTACTACGTCGGCAACGGGTCCTTCTCCTGGACCCACTCCCTCAACTACATCGGCGCGTGAGGAGGCTCCTATGAAGCGCATCACAACGGTTCTCGCCCTGGCCGGATCCCTCCTGCTCGCCCCCTCCCTCGCCCACGCGGCCGCTGGCGACCCCACCCCCCAGAGCCCGGCCGAGGCCGCGGCCCTGCAGGCCGTACCACCCGGGGCCGGCGACGGGGCGGCCGCCCACGCCGCCGCCTCGGCCCCGGGCGTCCAGCAGACGCTCGGCAGGTTCTTCGCCACCAAGGGAGCCCCGCCCGGGGCCGACACCAGCGCGGTGGCGCCGATCACCGCGAAGGTGACCGAGCAGACCGTGGCCGTCAACCACCTCAATCCCGCCTTCGTCGCCGGCCAGTCGGCGGAGGTCTCCCGGTTCGCGTTCTTCGCCACCCAGGCCGACGCGGCCGACGGCCAGACCGCCTCGATCTGGACGACCCGCTCGCGGACCGGCGGCTGGCAGGTCAGCAACATCGCCAGCGGCAACGACGAGCAGCGCTACGCCGCACAGCCGGGCACGGTCTTCCTCGAACCGCAGATCAACGCCTGGTACGCGCTCAGGGACGGCCGGGTCGTCCCGCTCAACACCGAGGCGACGACCTCCGTCGGGGCGCGCGGCGTGCCGCTGGCGGACTACCAGAAGCTGGTCTCGGGTCGCTACGGCGACAAACTGCCCGGCTCCGCGTACGCCCGCAACGGCACGGCCGGCGGCTACGGGCCCGGGGCTTCCGCCGACGGCGGGACACCGCCCGCACGGGGGGGCGCCCCGCTCGGCTGGGTGGTGGCCGCGGGAGTGCTGCTCGCCGGAGGGTTTGCCGCCTGGGTCACGGGCCGGTTGGGCGGACACCCGCTCCGCCGCCGCACCTCCCGGATCTGAGCTGCACGCTCGTCACCGGACGCCCGGCCCGCGAGGCCGGGCGTTCCGTGCCGTTCCAGCGGTTGACCAGCGGGCCCGAGCCCGTGGAGCGGCGCACGACCACTCGGGCTGGAACATCAGCTCGATGTGCCCGCTGTGGCTGCCGTTGATCTCCTCCGGGAGGGGCGCCACGGCGATGCGAGGCCCCGGGCACGACATCCCATCAGAGATCAACCCTCCCGCCTACCGGCCAGGGGCACGGTCCGACCTTAAGGCTCAACAGCCCGGAGACAATCAGTGCTCACCTGGCGGAGGCTTACCGAATCGAGTCCGCCTGACCAGGCAAACCACTCTCGATTCACCCCCATTAGAGCCTAGATCGACCCTTTGGCCAGCAGCGCGACGCACTCCACGTGGTGGGTCATCGGGAAGGCGTCGAAGGCGCGCAGGTCGGCGAGGCGGTAGCCGCCCTCGGCGAACCAGGCGAGGTCACGGGCCAGGGTGGCCGGGTCGCAGGAGACGTACACGATCCGAGTGGCCTCAAGAGTGGTCACGCGGTCGACGACGTCGCGGCCCAGACCCGCCCGGGGCGGGTCGACGACGACCAGGTCCGCGCGCTCGATGCCGAAGCGGTCGAGGGCGTTCTCCACCCGCCCCCTGGCGAAGCGTGCCTGGGGGAGGTCACGGAGGTTACGCTCCGCGTCGCGGACGGCGACGGACTCGGACTCGACGCCGAACACGGCCCCCTCGGGGCCGACCGCCTCGGCGAGCCCGGCGGCGAACAGGCCGACGCCGCAGTAGAGGTCGAGGGCCCACTCGCCCGGCCGCGGCGCGGCGAACTTCAGGACCGCGTCGAGCAGGGTGGCGGCGGCGCCGGGGTGGACCTGCCAGAAACCGCTGCCGGTGACCTGGAAGTCGCGCTCGCCGACGCGCTCGACGAGATGGTTGCGGCCATGGACGACCCGGCTGCGGCCCTTGCCCTCGTCGACGAAGACGGCCACGCTCGTGTCGAGGTCGGGTACGGCCACCGTGCGCCGGGGCTTGGGGGCGATCACGACCGCCTGGTCACCGGTGGAGGAGGCGATGACCTCGACCGAGGAGGCGTTGCGCCAGTTCATCACCTCGGCGCCGACGTTCTCGACCTCGGGGTGGGCGATCAGGCAGGCGTCCACCGGCTCGATGTCGTGGGAGCGGTGGCGGCGCAGGCCCAGCCCGCCCTCACGGTCGACGGCGAACTGGACGCGGGTACGCCAGCCGAGACCGTCGGGGGCGCCTGGGACCTCCTCGACGACGCCCTTCCAGTCGATTCCGCCCAGACGCTTGAGCTGCTCGGCCACCACGTCGGCCTTCAGGCGGCGCTGGGCCTCCAGGGAGGCGTGCTGCCAGTCGCAGCCGCCGCAGCGGCCGGGGCCCGCGAACGGGCAGGGCGGGCTCACCCGATCGGCGGAGGGCTCCAGGATCTCGACGGCGTCGGCCCGCAGGAACCGGGAGGTCTCCTCGGTGATCTCAGCCATGACGCGCTCGCCGGGCAGCGCGTGCCGCACGAAGACGACCCGGCCGTCATGGCGCGCGACACACCAGCCACCGTGCGCAACCGGTCCCACCGTCAGTTCGATCATCATGGCCGTCGCCCCCAGAGAATTCGTCGTCGGTCGAGCCTCCTTGCGGTCAGGAGCGCATACGAAAGGTTATGCCTTGATGTCCTCGTCCCGGGCCGCCTCCCGGCGGGGACGGCGGACGGCGCCCGGCGCGAGAGGCTCGGGGCGGCCCTTGAGCCGGTCGGAGGAATGAAGCTGCCAGGGCACGCTGATGACCATCACGCCGGGCTGGAACAGCAGGCGGCCCTTCAGCCGCAGCGCGCTCTGGTTGTGCAGAATGTGCTCCCACCAGTGGCCGACGACGTACTCGGGGATGTAGACGCTCACCACGTCGCGGGGAGAACGGCGGCGCAGCGACTTGACGTACTCCAGGATCGGCCGGGTGATCTCGCGGTAGGGCGAGTCGAGCGTCTTCAGCGGCACCGGGATTCCGCGCCGCTCCCACTCCTCCTGCAGCTCTCTGGCCTCCGCGCCCTCCACGCCGACGGTGATCGCCTCAAGCTTGGAGGGGCGGGTGGCGCGGGCGTAGGCGAGAGCACGCAGGGTCGGCTTGTGGATCTTGGAGACCAGGACGATGGCGTGGTTGCGCGCGGGCAGTATCGACTCGTCCACCACCGAGTCGTCGGCGGCGAGTTCGCGGGCCACGTTCTCGTAATGGCGGTGGATGCCCTTCATCATCAGGAACAGCACCGGCATGGCCACGCAGACGATCCACGCCCCGTGGGTGAACTTGGTGAGCAGCACGACCACCAGCACCACACCGGTCATGACGCCGCCGAAGAAGTTGATGGTCCGCGAGCGGTACATCTGGTGGCGGACCTTCGGGTCGGTCTCGGTTCTCAGGTGCCGGCTCCAGTGCCGGACCATGCCGATCTGACTCAGCGTGAACGACACGAAGACGCCCACGATGTAGAGGTTGAGCAGGCGGCTGACGTCGGCCTCGAAGCCCCACAGCAGCAGGCAGGCCCCGGCCGCGAGGATCACGATGCCGTTGGAGAAGGCGAGCCGATCGCCCCGGGTGTGCAGCTGGCGGGGCAGGTAGCGGTCCTGGGCCAGGATCGAGCCGAGCACGGGAAAGCCGTTGAAGGCGGTGTTGGCGGCGAGGAACAGGATCAGCGCGGTGACGGCCGAGATGACGAAGAAGGGCAGCGAGCCGTTTCCGAAGACCGCGTCGGCGACCTGGGAGATGATCGGCTGCTGGTAGTAGCCGGGCCCGGCGGGCCGCCCGTCGATGAGCACGTCCCGGAAGGCGACCGCGGGGTCGGCGACCTTGACCCCCGAGGCCAGGCCGAGAGAGATGATGCCGACGAACATCGTCACCGCGACCAGGCCCATCATCAGCAGCGTGGTCGCGGCGTTCTTGCTCTTGGGCTTACGGAAGGCGGGCACGCCGTTACTGATCGCCTCGACACCGGTGAGCGCGGCGCAGCCGGTGGAGAACGCGCGCAGGATCAGGAAGGCCGCCGCGAAGGAGGTCAGGTTGGACTGCTCGGCGACGATCTCGTACCCGGCGGTGGGCGCGTGCAGCTCGTCACCGAGGACGAGCACCCGGAAGCTTCCCCACACGATCAGGCCGAGGACGGCGAACATGAAGGCGTAGGTGGGGATCGCGAAGGCCGCGCCGGACTCCCGGATACCACGCAGGTTCACCAGGGTCAGCAGGACGACGATGGCGATCGCGACCAGCGGCTTGTGCTCGGCGACGTAGGGGATGGTGGCCCCCACGTAGTCGACGCCGTTGGCGACCGACACCGCGACGGTCAGCACGTAGTCGACCATCAGGGCGCTGGCGACGGTCAGACCGGCGTTCGGGCCGAGGTTGACCGTGGCGACCTCGTAGTCGCCACCCCCGCTGGGGTAGGCGTGCACGTTCTGCCGGTACGAGGCGACGACGGTGAGCATCACCACCACGACGGCGACGGCGACCCAGGGGCTGAAGTTGTAGAAGGAGACTCCGGCCAGCGAGAGGATGACGAGGATCTCCTGCGGGGCATAGGCCACCGAGGAGAGCGCGTCACTCGCGAAAACAGGTAGTGCGATGCGCTTGGGAAGCAGCTGCTCGTGTAACTGTGTGCTGCGTAGCGCACGCCCGATGAAAAGGCGTTTGACAAGGTCCGTCACCTTCGACACGTCTGCTGATGCTAGTCGCTATTACCCGGCTGCACCCACGCGGCGCTCCTGGGGGCGCCATACTGGCTGAATACATTGGGAATCAAGATCCGCCTCACAGCGACCGGCGGGGGAGCATGCATATCGTGATCATGGGGTGTGGCCGGGTGGGTTCGACTCTGGCGCACATTCTTGAGGACAGCGGCCACTCGGTCGCGATCATTGACCGTGACCCGCAGGCGTTTCGCCGCCTGCGGGCCGGGTTCCGGGGTCGCAGGGTCACCGGGATCGGCTTCGACCGGGACGTCCTGGAAGAGGCCGGCATCGAGGCCGCGGGCGCCTACGTGGCGGTGAGCAGTGGCGACAACTCGAACATCATCTCCGCCAGGGTCGCCCGCGAGACGTTCGGCGTGGACAACGTCGTGGCCAGGATCTACGACTCCCGGCGCGCCGAGGTCTACCAGCGGCTGGGCATCCCCACGGTGGCCACGGTCCGCTGGACCGCCGACCAGATCCTGCGCCGCGTCCTGCCCGAGGGTGCCGAGCCGCTCTGGCGCGACCCCAGCGGGCGCGTGGTGCTGATCGAGGTGGCTTACCATCCCGGCTGGATCGGCGCCCCGGTGCGGAGGCTGGAGGAGGCCGCGGGAACCCGCCTGGCGTTCATCAACCGGATCGGTGAGACCCTGCTGCCCAAGAACGACTCGGTGGTGCAGGAGGGGGACGTACTGCACGTCATGGCGGTCGAGGCGGACATGGACCGCATCAACAAGGTGCTGTCCGGAGCGCCGGAGGAGGAGCACTGATGCGCGTCACCATCGCCGGTGCGGGGGCGGTCGGCCGGTCGATCGCCGCCGAACTCCTGGAGAACGGCCACGAGGTCCTGCTCATCGACATCGACCCCAAGGCCATCAAGATCGACACCGTGCCGCGGGCGGAGTGGCTGCTCGCCGACGCCTGTGAGATCTCCTCGCTGGACGAGGCGGGCCTGGCCGACTGCCACGTGGTCGTCGCGGCCAGCGGCGACGACAAGGTCAACCTCGTGGTGTCGCTGCTCGCCAAGACGGAGTACGGCGTGCCGCGCGTGGTCGCCAGGATCAACCACCCCAAGAACGAGTGGCTGTTCAACGAGTCGTGGGGCGTCGACGTGGCCGTCTCGACCCCGCGCCTGCTGAGCGCGCTGGTGGAGGAGGCGGTCAGCGTCGGCGACCTGGTGCGCCTGATGACCTTCCGCCAGGGCCAGGCCAACCTGGTCGAGCTCACCCTGCCCGAGGACGCGCCGGTCGTCGGCCACCGTGCCGGCTCGGTGCCGTGGCCGAACGACACCGCCCTGGTCGCGATCCTGCGCGAGGGCCGGGTGCTGGTGCCCACCGCGGACGACCCGCTGGAGGCCGGCGACGAGCTGATGTTCGTGGCCAGCCAGGAGGTCGAGGAGGAGCTGGCCGAACTCCTGTCCCCGCACCGCGCGCCGCGCTGAGCGGAAAGGCTTCGCCCCAGGGGAAGGTTTCCGCACGTCAAGCGGGCGGGTGACTTCCTGTACGTGTCCGGGAC